>NZ_CAWNWX010000065.1:9941-25365 GCF_963878195.1 Aeromonas sp. HMWF016 | reverse complement strand
GGGCTGTTCATCCTGTTGCGGCTGCTCAATGCCGAGTTGGGCCAGCAGGGAACCATTACCGATGGCAACCGCGTGACCTGCCACCTGACCGCCTATGCCGGCACCGACCCGCACCTCGACCGCCTCCGGCTGGGGCAGCACTACCTCCTTGCCGACCGCCTCGCGCATGGCCAGCGCCAGCGGGTGTTCGCTCGCCTGCTGCAGGGCGGCGGCGAGGCGCAGTTGCTCGGCAGTGCCGCTCCAGCTCGCCAGCACAGGCTTGCCCTGAGTGAGCGTGCCGGTCTTGTCGAAGATGAGCGCCTTGATGGCGTGGGCCTTCTGCAGGGTATCCACATCCTTGATCAGAATGCCGTGGCGCGCCGCGACGCCGGTGCCGGTGACGATGGCGGCCGGGGTCGCCAGCCCCAGCGCACAGGGACAGGCAATCACCAGCACCGCCACCGCCGCCAGCAGCGCCTGACCGAAGTCATTGCTGATGGCGTACCACACCAGCAGGGTGAACAGGGCGATGGCCATCACCACCGGCACGAACACGGCAGAGACCTTGTCCACCAGCTGTTGCAGCGGCGCCTTGCCCATCTGGGCGCTCTCCACCAGCGCGATGATCTTGCTGAGGCTGGAATCCTCCCCCACGGTAGTGGCTTCGATCTCCAGCACGCCGGAGCGGTTGATGGCGCCGCCCATCACCTTGTCGCCCGCACTGCGCGGCACCGGCAGGCTCTCGCCGGTGAGGATCGACTCGTCCAGCTCGCTGGCGCCACTCACGATTCTGCCATCCACCGGCACCCGCTCGCCCACTAGCACCCGCAGCCGATCGCCGCGCAGCACCTCGTCGATGGCGACGCTCTCCCAGCTCTCGCCACGCCAGACGGTGGCAGTTTCCGGCCGCAACGCCATCAGCTCGCGAATGGCGGACTGGGTGCTGCGTCTGGCCCGTGCTTCCAGCAGTTTTCCCAACGAAATCAGGGTGATGATAATAGCGCTCGCCTCGAAATAGAGCTTGCCGCTGGCAGCCATCCCCAGCGTCAACAACAGATAGAGGCTGTAGAAGTAGGCCGCACTGGTGCCGGTGGCCACCAGCACATCCATATTGGCTGCGCGGTTCTTGAGAGCAAGCCAGGCGCCGCGATAGAAACGGGCACCAATCCAGAACTGCACCGGGGTGGCAAGCACCAACTCGAGCCAGGCGGGCAGATGCCAGGGGAACAACCCGGCCATGGCCAGCATCCCCACCAGCAGCGGCAACGTCAGCAAAGCCGAGACGATGACCCGGGTTTGCGCCTGACGGGCAGTAGCAGCCTCCTGCGCTTCCCGCTCCAGCAACTGCTGGCGGCGGCCGCTGGCCGAGCCTTGTGCCAGCTGGGCGCCAAAGCCGAGCGCCTCGATCTGCTCGCGCAAAGCGGCGGGCGTCTGCATCCCGGGAACCAGCACGATCCGGGCCTGTTCGATGGAGAAATTGACCTCGGCGGAGATCACGCCGGGCAGCGCGGCCAGCATCTTGTTCAGTCGAGCCGAACAACCTGCGCAACTCATGCCGGTAATTTGAAACAAAAAGGTCTCGCTGCCGTAGTCGTAACCCTGACTTTTGATGCTGTCGAGCACCGCAGACAGGCGATCGGGGCTGGCCAGCTCGATGGCCGCCTGCTCCAGCGCGAAGTTGACGGTGGCCGATACCCCGTCGAGTTTGTTGAGGTTGGCCGTGATGCGGCTGGCGCAGTTGGCGCAGCTCATGCCGCTCAGTGGCAACTGCAGATGAATGGGTGATTGAAGATGAGTGGTCATGTTGTTCCTCCCCGGAACCCGTCGGCACCACAAAACGCCGACTGGCAAACCCTAACCTTTACTGTAAGGGCAAGCTCAAGCCACATGATCCACTTTTTGCAGATGAAAAAAAACGGCGCCCGTTTGCTGCCAGAGAACAAACGGGCGCCACATTCAACTATTGCGCGGTGTGAGCGGAGCTCAGATACCGTACTGGGCGCGATAAGCCTTCATGGCCGCCAGTTGAGCCGCCAGCTCCGGCTGTTCGGACTGCTTCTCTTCCAGATACTGGATCAGGTCGCCCATCTGGATGATGGCGATGATGTGGGCGCCGTAGTCACGCTCCACTTCCTGAATGGCAGAGAGCTCGCCCTTGCCCTTCTCCTGACGATCCAGCGCAATCAGCACGCCCGCCAGCGAGGCGCCATTGGCCTGGATCAGATCCATGGATTCGCGGATGGCAGTCCCGGCGGTGATGACGTCGTCCACCAGCATGATGCGCCCCTTGAGCGGGCTACCCACCAGATTACCGCCCTCACCGTGATCCTTGGCCTCTTTGCGGTTGAAGCACCAGGGCACATCCACGTCATGCTGCTCCACCAGCTGTACGGCGGTGGCGGAGGCGATGGGGATACCCTTGTAGGCCGGGCCAAACAGCACATCGAACTCGATGCCGCCATCCATCAGCGCTGCAGCATAGAAGCGGCCGAGGCGGGCCAGATCGCGGCCGCTGTTGAACAGACCGGCGTTGAAGAAGTAGGGGCTTTTACGACCGGATTTCAGGGTGAATTCACCGAATTTGAGGACCTGTTTCTCCAGGGCGAACTCGATAAATTGACGCTGGTAGGCTTTCATTCTGGCTCCTTGCTTGGCTTGTCGTTTACTGGTGTGGGGGTATAAAAAAACGCGGCCAATGCCGCGTTTTTAAAATCAGGAGAGTGACTGCTTCTGCAGCGCAATGATCTCTTCAATGCCGCCCTTGGCGAGCCCCAGCATCGCCAGCAGCTCCTCATGGGTGAAGGGCTCGGCCTCCGCGGTGCCCTGCACCTCGATGATGCGACCATCTTCGGTCATCACCACGTTCATGTCGGTCTCGGCGGCGGAGTCTTCGATGTACTCCAGATCGCAGATGGCTTCGCCCTGATACATGCCGACGGAGACGGCGGCGATCATCTGCTTGAGCGGGCTCTGCTTAAGCATGCCCTTCTCGACCATCCAGTTCAGCGCATCCACCAGCGCCACGCAGGCACCGGTAATGGAGGCGGTGCGGGTGCCGCCATCGGCTTGCAGCACATCACAGTCAACCGTGATGGAGTGCTCGCCCAGCGCAGTCAGGTCGACCGCAGCACGCAGGGAGCGGGCGATCAGACGGGAGATCTCCAGGGTACGGCCACTCTGCTTGCCAGAGGCCGCTTCGCGGTTCATCCGAGAGTGAGTGGAGCGAGGCAGCATGCCGTATTCGGCAGTGACCCAACCCTGCCCCTTCCCTTTCAGGAAGCGCGGAACGCTGGTGTCGACGCTGGCGGTGCAGAGCACGCGAGTGTTACCGAACTCCACCAGCACTGAGCCTTCTGCATGTTTGGTGAAATTGCGGGTAATGGTAACCGGGCGAAGTTGCGCGGCACTGCGATCGCTGGGACGTGACATGGAACGGACCTCTGGGCTGGCTCAAATTGGCGAAGGAGTATAAGCGATTGCTACTCAAATATCAGCCGCTAAAACCACGGCATCGGCTGACGAGCAGGGCCGGGCTGAGTATACTGGCCGCACACTTCATCAAGCCCGGAACAATCAATGATTCACAGCATGACCGCCTACGCCCGCAAGGAATTCAAGGGCGACTGGGGCACAGCCGTTTGGGAAATTCGTTCGGTAAACCAGCGCTATCTGGAAACCTACATTCGCCTGCCGGAGCAACTGCGCAGCCTGGAACCGGTACTGCGTGAGCGTTTCCGCGCCAAGCTGCAGCGCGGCAAGGTGGAATGCAACCTGCGTTTCGAAGCCGCTCAAGCCGCTGCCAGCCAGCTGCACATCAATGAAGAGCTGGCCAAGCTGATCATCGACAGCGCCAACTGGGTAATGAAAGAAGCGGGCCAGGGCCAGCTCAACCCGGTCGACGTGCTGCGCTGGCCGGGTGTCATGGCCGCCGCCGAACAGGACATGGACGCGGTCGCCACCGAGCTGCTCGGCGGTTTTGACCAGACCATGGACGATTTCCTCGCCTCCCGCGCCAGTGAAGGGGCAAACCTCAAGGCGCTGATCCAGCAGCGTCTGGATGGTATTCAGGTAGAAGTGAAAAAGGTGCGCGTCCACCTGCCGCAAATCATCGAATGGCAGCGCCAGAAGCTCACCGACCGTCTGGCCGAAGCCAAGGTCGAGCTGGATCCGGCCCGCATCGAGCAGGAGATCGTCATGCTGGCCCAGAAGATCGACGTGGCCGAAGAGCTGGATCGTCTGGAGATGCACATCAGCGAAACCAACAAGATCATGAAGAAAGGTGGCGCCTGTGGCCGTCGTCTCGACTTCATGATGCAGGAGTTCAACCGCGAGTCGAACACCTTGGGCTCCAAGTCTATCAACGCCGAAGTGACCCAATCCGCCGTCGAGCTGAAGGTTCTGATCGAGCAGATGCGCGAGCAGATCCAGAACATCGAGTGATCGATTGAGCACTCTGTTCTGATAAAAAAGCCCTTGTAGAACAAGGGCTTTTTACTTGATGGCAATGTCACAAACCTAGTCATAGAGCAATGTGATGGGGGCGCTCAGCCGGATATTGCCGCCAGAGCCCTGATAAGACTCCAGCGCCACGGCAAAATCGATGCTGCAACGCGATGAGGCGTAGCACTGCACGCTGCCGATATTGTTCCCGCTCGCCGTTCTCACCCGGAATACCGCACCACTTCCCGACACCAGTGCATTGCCAATATTGGCCCTGACAACCGCCGTCTGGTTGCAGGAGCCGCTAATCGAGACCCCGACCTGCTGACCATAACTGGGTGATATCCGGATCGTGCCGAAGTTGGCAGCTCCTATGTTGAATGAGCACGACGTGATGGGCAGGCTCAGCTCTGATCTGCGCCAATACCAGCTCAGCTCGGCGTGCCCCCTGAGGACGTTGAAGACCCCCCTCCGCTCAAAACCGACGATGGCCTGGATACCGGTGATATTGCCATTTTCGGATGCGCCGGATGCAGTGAGCGACAACCGCCTGTTGCTCAACACACTCATGGCGTAGGCTCGCAGTTTTGGGCACAGATAGAGATCGCAGGCAGCCTCCCATGGTACCGAGGTGCCGCTCGGGAGATACCCTTCATAGACTCTGGTTCTCCCGTTATCGTAGGAGACCTCCATTCTGACTTTATTGGCATAACGGGAGCAGTTTCCCGAATTGTTGCCACAAACTCGTGAGTCAGTAATATTGTTCGAATCCGAACTGTTGAAAACGATCGACATATTTGACAGGGTCATGGTCGATACATCCAGCGCCCACGTCGGCATGCTCACTGCAAATAAAAAAACCGGTAGAAAAAACAACCTTACCCAGTATTTTATGGTGTACGAAAGACGTGAATGATTGAGTATTGAACTCGCTTTAAACCATAGATACATGGCCAATAAACTGTCCCTGAAGATATTATTCATAATCCAGTTTGAATTGTGCAGATGCCTTGAAATATCCCGGTTTAAGTTCATTGGCAGACAACACCTTGACATAGGCACCAAACTCCAGCGTCATATTGCCGGTCGTGATGGAAACCAGCTGACTCGCTCTGTTAATCGGCAGGGGCGTGCCGTTTTTCTCCTCCAGCCCAACCGCAATACCCTTGGCCTGGCTGCTTGAGTCAAGCGCCAGCAGTGAGCTGTCACCAACTGCCGAAGTGCCACTAAACGTCACCTTGACGTTTTTGGCGACGATGGGGTTGCATCTCTCCAGATGGATTTGAAACGCCTTGCTTTTGCTTCGCATATTTCCGGCAAGGTCGTGATCGGTGATCGTGGACATATCGACCTGAACAAGCTCATCTCCTGCCCGCAAATAGCATGGCTGGCTGACCAGTTGTCCGGTAATTACCAGCTGCAGCGTATCGCTAGCTGCCAGAGTCAAAAAAGGGGATAGTAATATCGCCATCCCCCCCACAATGTTACACCCAGAAAATAATTTCATCTGAATGTCCTTTAACGGTTTTATTTTATCTGCTGCAACCTGCAACTATTGGCGCAGCGATAATGGAGTTGCTTGCGGCCACCATAATCATCGATATAGGTGAGCGATGGCCTTGCCCCCATATCGAACGATAGGGTGGCACTGCCATGAGGAGCCAGCATCACGGGTTCAAACGTGCCGACTACCTTGCCATCCACTACCGCCTCGACGAGCGAGATATAGTAGGGCGTAGGGTTATCCAGCCTGGTTTTTCCGCCCTGCTTGCTCACCTCCACCCCGTTCTGCCAGGGCGTCTTGTGGCTTGCTCCGGCAACCAGCAGGCTCGTCGGCCGATAGAAAAACTTGATGCGCGTCTGCAAGGCCAGCTGCAGGGTATTGGGCGTATTGCTGCGCGGAGGGATCTCGCGCATGTTGAAGTAGAGGAGGCTCTCCCGGTCCTGCGGCAGCCTCGCCACCTCCGGCAGCGCCTGCACCTTGAACAGGCTCTCCATGCCCGGCTCCAGCCGCTGCAACGGCGGCAAAATGGTAAACGGCGAGTTCACCTTGTTGCCTTTTTCATCTTCCAGCCAGGCCTGTGCCAGATATGGCAGGCTGTTGTTATTGTTGTGGATCGTCAGGCTTATTGATTTGGCCTCACCCGGATAAATGACCCGGGTGCGATCCAGCGATACGGCCGCCTGCAGATGAAGGCTGGTCAAACTCAAGAAAACAGAAACAATCCAACGCATTTTGTGTACCACGATACCCACTCTCGATTCACGATTCGTATTTATTGGCAGACCAGAGAGACCAGAACGCTCTCGGCCGGCAAACGGGCTGGCAAACGGGTTTGGCACTGCTGCTCGCCCCAGCTCACCGTCAGCTCTTCACCGTCATGCAGCCCTGCCAGATAGCCAATCCCATCATCTGCCAGCATGCCGATTTGCTGCTGTTTGGCATTGCGCACCTCGGCCGCAAACGGCAGTGGCTTGTTGTTTGTTGTCCGGATTTCCACCATGCGCTTGGCACCGGAAAGCATGTCAAAGTGACGATATCCAATAGCCCCTTCGGTCAGAGTGCCCGCCGAGATCGGGGGGCCCAGCGGCTCGGCATCTTCCCCCAGCAGATCGACGTTGATCATGGTTCTCTGCCGGTAATAGCTGGTAATGTCGGCTATCACCGCCTTGCCGGAGCGGTTGCTGGCGGTCACATGACCGGCCGACTGCAGCGGCACATCCGCCACCCCATCGGTATCCACCAGCATGCGGGTGCCCCCCATCATGCCCACCGGATGCAGCGCCGAGCCTTGCGCAGTGGCGGTTATGCCACCAGCCATCGACAGGCCAAGCGAGCGGCTGTCTGGTTGATAGCTGGCATTGGCCATCACTGTGCTCTTGCTGCCCGCATGGGTATAAAAACCGCTGATGCCCTCTCCCTGCGGCGAGGTTGAAGCGGTCAGCGAGTAGCTGTTGCGCTCGTCCTCCATATCGCGAAAACCCACGTTGTGGCTGGCCTTGCCACTCATGCTCGCCGCGTTGTAGCTCAGGCTCTTGCCCAGCCCGAACGGCATGGAGAGCGAGAAATAGAGGCCGTCATCCGCCTGGTTGCCCTGGGTATTGCGATAGGCAGTCAGAGAGGCGTTCAGACCATGCCACTCCATCAGATCGAAATAATGCGACACCGAGACGCTGGCATATTCGCTGTCACGCTGGTTCCAGTAAGACTGATAGGTGTAATCCAGATAGAGACCCAGATTCGCATCGCGAAACTGCGAGCTCAGCAACACCTTGTACATCTCCTTCGAGCCCCCTCCGTAGTGGCCTCCCTGCTCTTTTGCACTGACAAAATCACTCATGGTCATGAAGTCGTGCTCGGAGAAGCGATAACCGGCAAAGGTGATCTGGCTGTCATATTCATCGAAGTTCTTCGAGTAGTTGATCCGGTATGACTCGCCAGATTTCCGCTCCTGCAACAGCTCAGCCCGCGATGTGGTCACATCAAACGAGATGGCCCCGAGATAGAGCAGATCACGACCAATCCCGAGGGCAAGGGCATTGTACCCATCACCCAGCAGAGCCCCGCCAAACAGCGACTTGCCGTTATCAATTCCCCACGAGAACTCGCCACTCGCAAACAGGGGGCCATCGAACTGGTGCCTGTCCAGTGCGACCTTGCCGCCATAAACCCGGTAACGCAGCGAACCGGGACGCGCCAGATAGGGGATGGTGGCCGTATTCACCTGAAATTGCTGTACCGTGCCATCGACCCCCTCCACCCGGACATCCAGCACCCCGGTGATGCCGTTGCTGAGCTCCTGGATCCGGAATGGCCCGGCAGCCACCTGGGTTTCGTAGATAACGCGCCCCTGCTGGCTCACCACCACCTTGGCGTTGGTCTCGGCTACTCCCACCACTTCGGGAGCATAACCACGGAGATTAGGGGGCAACATACTGTCATCGGTGACGAGGGATGCCCCGGCAAAGCGAAAGCCATCGAACAGCGAGTAGCCACTGTCCAGCTCGCCAACCAGCAGCTGTGAACTCCAGGTCGCTAAGGCCCGATAACCGTACACTCGCGAGAGCTGCACTTCACTACGGACACTTTCTGCCTCTCCTGTCCCCTGCTCATGGCGAGCTTGCCAGTCCGCCCGCAGGCGCCAGGCACCGAGGTTGGCGCCCCCTACACCATAGCCACTCAGGTTGGTGAGCTGCTGACGGTCATGGCTCCAGCGTCCGTGCTGAATATTGATGCCGTAGTCGAGCATCACACCGCCAATCCCCTCTTCCCATCGGGTCAGCGGATCCCAGTATTCGTTGACGTAGTCGCGATAGGCCTGTGGCACCGAAATAAACAGGGTGTCCTGACTCAGCTCTCCCCTGACCATCAGGCCGTCGAGCACCCGCAGGTCATAGCACCCCTCGCCATTTTCTGTTGCTGTCAGCTTGGCAAGCTCGGACTGTTTTAACCCCAGCTCCAGACTCAGCTCGCGAGCAAGACAAAATTCTGACTCGCCATGACTGTTCTTTTTAAATTCAATTTGTCGCTCTCCGAGCGAGACCTCATTCACCTTCACCTGCATCAGATATGACCCGGGAAGAATATATCCCGACTTATTAAATGCGCCGGAGGCAATATTTTCCCTGTCATTGATATCAAGCAGATCGGTGTTGAACTCAAATTCGGAAGCAACGGCAACATCAAAGAGCATTAAATATATAAAAAGAGACTGCAGTATGTAGAATATGCGCATAACAACGAATATGGCTCCATATCAATACTGCGCATCCTTGCGCCTGCAATCAGTCGTCGTGACAACGCTTATTGGTAATTCATGACGAAGTCGGTGGTGGCAGAGAATTCACCTGCAACAGCCTTGACCCCCGTCTTCAGGGTACTGACTACCTTGGCACCAAACTTCAGGCGGTTATCACCGTCAACCAGCGTCAGGGCATTGGTTGGCTGACCCAGTACCACCTCTTGCCCATCATGCTGGCTCACAAGAGAGATAGCGGCACCCTTGGCATAACCACTGACTGCCAGGCGAGTTTTTTCGGTGTTATCTGCAATGCCATTGAAAGTCACGGTCGCAGAGTTGACCGTATCGAGTGTGCAGCCTTCCAGATGAATCTCGAAAGGACGCAGCGGCCCCTCTTTATTCAACTCAAGCACCCGGCTCGATATTTGTCCCATCTGCACGGTCTGGTTCACGCTCTCGGAGGCAATTGAACAGGGTGCATCAATAATTGCACCGGTGAAGTTAATAGTACCACGACTCTGTTCCGGAATAGGTGTCGGTGTTGGCGCGGGAGTAGTATCATCTGCCATCGCATAACCGGACATAATAGAGAACATAGCCACAAACAAAGCCTTATTTCCTGACATCACACATCTCCTTGGTTAATAAAAAGCAACCATTGGAGATATTATTCATATTATTCCGCGGCCATACATAAGAATAATCCCATTCTTTCCGGAAAATAAATGTGCTTGCCCTTATTAAATTCGGTTATGAAGAACACCATTCTGGTGCAGTGACCCACCAGCTTGCCCTGGCCAAGGTCGGCCGATTACCCTTGAGGATTGCGATGGAGGAGGTATCCCGTGAACTACGACGTTTCGTTGTTGGAGATAAAGCTGTTTCTGATGACCACCCGGTTTGGCAGCTTTTCGGATGTGGCGCGTCGGCAGGATATGACCCCTTCGTCCGTCTCGCGCAAGATAGCGCAACTGGAAGAGAAGGTGGGCTCCAAGCTGTTGCACCGCCATACCCGCTCCATCTCCCTCACCGAGGAGGGGGTCGCCTTTGCCAAACAGTGCGCCGAGATCCTTCAACAGTATGAGCGGGTGGTCGGCCAGATCGAGCAGCGGGCGGATACCCCGAGAGGCACCATCCGGATTAGCGCCCCGGTCGCCTTTGGCCGGTTGCACATCGCCCCCTATCTGGCCGAGTTGCTAGAGCGCTACCCCCTGCTCAAGGTCGAGTTGCAACAGACGGATCACTATGTCGATCCGGCGGCCGAGTCGATCGACCTGCTGATCCGCATCGGGATCTCGCAGGACTCCTCCCTGCGGATGAAGCAGTTTGGCCAGCAGCACTACGTGATGGCGGCCAGCCCCGACTACCTTAATCGTCACGGCAAACCGGCCAGCCCGGATGAGCTGGCGCAGCACAACTGTCTGGTCTTCAAGGGGAGCAATGGCCTGCAGCGCTGGTTCATCGGCCAGGAGCAACTGCAACCTTATGAAGTAAGCGGCACCCTCTACAGCAACAATGCCGATACTCTGGTTGCCGGAGCGGTGGCAGGCGCCGGGATTGTGCTGTTCCCCACCTGGCTCATCGGCGAGGAGCTCAAAACCGGGCGACTCAAGCCAATCATGACCCGGTTCACCGTCTCCACCAGCATGGAGCAGCAGGTGATCAGCGCGCTCTATCTGGAGACCGACCAGCTCGCCGCCAAGGTGAGAGTGGTGATCGATTTTCTGGCGGGAAAATACGGCTCTCCCTGCTACTGGGATACCAGACAGGTTTAGCCAGACAGCCTGCCGGTCAGCTTGTGCAGCGCCGGCAGCAAGACAAAGACGGCGCAGGCCACGATCACGCTGTCGATGAGCAACACCGCGACTGGCGCGGCGGGGTCGAGCTGCCATCTTGCCAGCAGCGGCGCCATCCAGTGCGGGATCAGCAGCGTCAGCGGAAAGATGATGGCCAGCACGTGCAGGTATTCGCCAAGCTGTTTTTTCATACAACCCCTTATGTGGTGGCAGCCAGGCCAGTGGCAAGAGTGATATTCCCCTCACCACTGGCGAGCCCAGCTACAGCGTGGTGATGTCCCGGGTGCAGATAAAGTGGGCATCCGTGGCAAAGGTTTCGAATTGACGGATCACCTGCTGCATCTGCGCACTCTGGATCTCCTGCAGAAATTGCGTCTCCGACTCGATGCGGATCACCTCAAAGTAGTCCCACGGCGAGGCACTCTGCTGCCCCAGCATCTTCAGCCCCTTGAACACCTCGAACGAGGTGACGCTGTTGAGCCGGTTCACGGTGGGCAGATCGACCTCCCGTGCCCACGCCAGATAATCCGCCTCGTTCGTCCCCGGTTTGAGATTGAAAAAGACCATCAGGGTTGTTGCCTGTTCACTCATTCACTTGTTCCTGTTGTCGGTTCGCCAGATAGATGCAGAGCAGCGCCGCGGCGATGGCCATCATGGCTGCAAGGCGCCAGTAGTTGAGGGGGATGGGGGCATTGCCCAGCCAACCCATGGTATCGATCACCAGACTCATCACCATCTGGCCCAGAATGGTGGCAACAGTGGCGATGGCGACCCCTACCCGTGGAATGGCCGCGACCATCACCACCATGTAGACAATGCCGAACAGGGCACCGGCCAGCTGCCACTTCGGCACGCTGAGCAGGGTCGTCTGATAGGGCGGCTCAAAGAAGAAGATCAGCAGGGCGGTCACCACTGTGCCCATGGTGAAGGTGAGCAGCGAACTCTGCACCACGCCAACCCGCGACCCCAACTGACCATTGATCGCCGCCTGGGCGCTGAGCGCCATGCCGGAGACGATGGCCAACACGATAATCAGCACCATCAGTTTGCTCCCAGATAGGTAAACAGCAGCGCCAGCGCGATGCAGCCGAGCGCGACCAGCCGCAGAGGACGGGTTGCCCGTTTCGGCATGCCAAACCAGCCGAAGTAGTCGATGGCAAAGCTCTTGGTCACCTGCCCCAGCAGGACGCAGATCATCGTCATCGCTACCCCCAGCATGGGGGTCGAGAGAGTGAGCGCCACCACATAGACGGGGCCGAGCAAGCCACCGATCAGCTGCCATTTCGGCACCCCATGCCACCCTGTGGATGGCCCCCGCACCGTGAAGAAACGGATCAGCCAGAGCAGTGCAGCCCCCACGCCGAAGATGCTCAGGGTGGCCCACAGATGGCCCACCTGTTCACCAAGCGGGCCTAACAGGCCCGCTTCGAAGGAGAGGCCCATGCCGGCCATCACGATTAGCAAAACCGGGAGCGCGTTCATCGTGGATCAAACAGGGCGACGGGTGATTGACGGCTATAGGCCTTGCCTTGCGGATAGGAGACCAGCTCCAGTTGCATGCCCCATGGCGCAAGAAAATAGACCCAGGACTCCCCTGCAGTCGGCCCCTCCGTCATGCTGGTCGGCTCGCCCAGCACGGCGATCCCCTGCTCCTTCAGGTAAGCCACTGCCGCCGCCATGTTCTCCACATAGAAAGCGAGATGGTGGCCACCGATATCGGCGTTGTTAGGAGCCTTGAGGTTGCGCTCGATATTGCTGGCGTACTCGAAGATCTCCAGATTGATCCCTTTGGCATTCATCACCGCAATGCGGCTGATCTCGGCGCGGGCATGTACGTTGAGATGCTCTGCCATCCAGTTGTCACTCGCCACAAAGGGCCCGAACTCATAGGCCAGCTCGAAATCGAAATGGTCACGAAAGAAGGCGATCGCCTCCGCCAGATTGGGTACGGTAAAGCCGATATGATCGGGCTTTTTCAGTCCTGGAATGGCCATCAGATATCCCCCTGCTCGTGACGCAATTTGTTGAGCGCCCCCATGGTGGTCGCCCCCTTGTTGAAGCCGGTATAGACGGATGCAAAGACGATCAGCTCTTCAAGCTCCTGCCAGGTCGCCCCCTGCTTGAGCGCCATATCGACATGGGCTGCGAAGGGGTTGCCTTCACCGCTGACGTTGAGGGCCATCTGGTCGATGGCGATGGTGATGAGCGCCTTGCTCTTCTGGTCGAGCAGCGGCATGCCCCAGGCTTCGCCGGCTACGCGAACCGTCATGTCGCCCCAGGTCGGGTGGATGGATTTGAGCCCGCTGACCAGAGCCTGATCATCGAGCACGGCATTTGCAAAAGGTAATGATGTAGTCATCAGTGGCGCCTCAGTAGTTGATAAGTTCGCCGTAGCGGATGAGGCGCATTATAGGGAGCGGGATGTATTGAAAAACCGGCGGGCCGGAACATCACTTATGCAGGATCTGCACAAATGGCACGGGGAGTAGCGCCATGTTGGAAAAAGCAAAACAGGCCCATTGCGGGCCTGTTTCAGTCTGAGTTGTGGTGATCGGAAGCGTCAGCTGCCGGCACGCTTCACGCCGCCGGACCCCACGATCTTCTGCACCACCTCGGGGTCACCCCAATAGGTGATGTTGCCGGTGCCCGCGATGCCGATCTTGAGCGTCTCCAGGGCCCGCACCTCCACATTACCGCTACCGGCGATATTGACTTCGACCTCGTTGCCACGCATTTCGCTGCCCAGCACATCGCCGGCACCGGCAATGTTCAGCTCGATGCTAGCGGCAGAGCCGCTCCCCAGATCCAGGCTGCCTGCACCAGCGATATTGCCTTTCAATCGCTGTACCTCCAGCTGGCTGGCGACGATACCACCGGTTCCAGCCACCGACAGTTCCAGCGCCTCGCCCTTGAAGCCGCGCAGATCGCCGTTGCCGGTTCCTGCCAGCGCCATTTCACGGAGCTCCGGCAAGGTGATGGTGATCTCCAGCGGTTCGGTAGGCCGCAGTCGGTAACCATCCTTAACCTCGATCTCCAGCTTGCTGCCGCGCTCGGTCAGCTCCAGATACGGCAAGAGATTTGCCTGCCCCTTGATCAGGATCCCGCGCTGCTCGCCCGCCACCAGATGGAGGGTGGCCGGAGTTCCCGCCAGCACCCGGGTCACCCGCTCGCCCAGCGCCTGCTGGCGCTCGACCGGGGCGCCTTCCCCCTTGATCTCGGTGTCGGCAAAGACATTACAACCGCCCATCACCAGCGCCACCAAGGCGCCAATCATCCACCGCATAACTGTTCTCCTTTTTATTTATTGATAAGCCACCTGACAGGCCCTGTTCGAAACCACAAAAACAAAGGCCGTATGAAACCACAGGTAGCAATGGCTATGCCAGAATCTAACCATATGATTTTCAATAAAAATAAGATTAACAGTAAGAGGTGACACGCATAGAAAAGAGCCATTTAGACCACTATTCAGCGAATCTGACCACCCCCTAACGGGCAGGTGGAGAGCTGGCTGGCGAGCCGCCCTGCCGGTCGCTACGCTGACAAGCCGTGGAAGTTTTGGATTGCCCTGCCGGTCTGTTGAGCCAATAGTGGTACTTCGTGCGTACCAAGCTCTCCATTGCGGTAATGTCATTACCACTGTCTTGTCAGTCTTCACTGCCAACAAGGAGTCAGAGCGTGACCCAAGCAAGCCCTCTCTATTCCACTGCCACCGGTCTGCCGGAGCCGACTCGCACCCCGTTGCTGACCGGCTGCGATCCCGAGCAGAAACGGCGCGAGCTGCTCGCCTACTTCTGCCAGACCTTCGATCTCTACGACTCGCTGTTCGACTGTCTGGCCGATGAGCGGGCCTGGTTCAACAAGGCGATCCCGCTGCGCCATCCGCTCATCTTCTACTACGGCCACACCGCCGCCTTCTTCATCAACAAACTGCTGGCGGCGCGCCTGATCGACCAGCGGCTGGATGCCCGCATCGAGGCCATGGTCGCCATCGGGGTGGACGAGATGAGCTGGGACGATCTGGACGAGACCCACTACGACTGGCCCAAAGTCAGCGAGCTACGCAGCTATCGGGCCAAAGTCCGTTCGCTGGTGTGCGATTTCATCCGCCAGATGCCGCTCACCCTGCCCATCGACTGGCAGAGCCCGGCCTGGGTGATCCTGATGGGGATAGAGCATGAGCGCATCCACCTCGAGACCTCCAGCGTGCTGATCCGCCAGCTGCCGCTCGCCTGGGTGCGACCGCAGCCTTATTGGCCCGCCTGCACTGAAGCCCGCCACCGCATTGATCAGGTACCCGCCAACAGTCTGCTGCCGGTGGCCGGCGGCAAGGTGCGCCTTGGCAAGCAGGACGCCACCTACGGCTGGGACAACGAATATGGCGAGCGCCATATCGAGCTGACCCCGTTTCAGGCCAGCCGCATGCTGGTGAGCAATGCCGAGTACCTCGCCTTCGTACAGGCGGGC
>NZ_CAWNWX010000065.1:9401-9930 GCF_963878195.1 Aeromonas sp. HMWF016 | reverse complement strand
GCTGGTGCCAGTACGCAAAGGCGCAGATGCCCACCTTCTGGGTGGGTGACCCCGCCGAGACCGAGCAATTGCAGCTGCGGCTGATGACCGAGCAAGTCGCCATGCCCTGGGACTGGCCAGTCGAGGTAAACCAGCTGGAGGCGGCCGCCTTCTGTCGCTGGCAGGCGGCCCGGACCGGACTCCCCATCCAGCTGCCGAGCGAGGCGGAATGGCAGCTGCTGCGCGAACAGCTACCCGGCGATCAGCCGGACTGGACGGAGGCACCCGGCAATATCAATCTGGCCCGTTTCGCCTCCTCCTGCCCGGTGGATGCCTGCCCGCAAGGGGAGTTCTTCGATCTGGTGGGCAATGTCTGGCAGTGGACCAGCACCGCCATCGATGGCTTCGACGGCTTTAAAATCCACCCGCTCTACGACGACTTCTCCACCCCCACCTTTGATGGCAAGCACAACCTGATCAAGGGCGGCAGCTGGATCAGTACCGGCAACGAAGCGCTCAAATCATCCCGTTACGCCTTCCGGCGTCACTG
>NZ_CAWNWX010000065.1:0-9391 GCF_963878195.1 Aeromonas sp. HMWF016 | reverse complement strand
CTTCGGGGTAGCCAACTACGCCAAGACGCTTGCTGATCTTGCTGGCGAGCTCTGCAGCAACCACCAGCGGGCGCTGGATATCGGCTGCGCCACCGGCCGCGCCAGTTTCGAACTGGCCCGCCACTTCAAGCATGTGGACGGGGTCGACTACTCGGCCCGCTTCATCGATGTGGCGCTGGCCCTCGCCAGTCAGGACAGTTTCCGCTACGCCATTCCGCTGGAGGGTGAACTGGTGGAGTATTGCGAGGCGCGCCTGTCGAGCCACGGGCTGGGGGCGACTCAGGCTGAGCGCATCCACTTCAGTCAGGGGGATGCCTGCAACCTCAAGCCCAAATATGACCACTACGATCTGGTGCTCGCCTCCAACCTGATCGACCGGCTGCGGGAGCCCGCCCGCTTCCTGCGGGACATAGCTCCCCGGCTGCGCAGCGGTGGCCTGCTGGTGCTCACCAGCCCCTATACCTGGCTGGCGGAATATACCCCACCCGCCAACTGGCTCGGCGGCATTCGCGAAAACGGCGAGGCGCTCACCACCTATCAGGCGCTGCAACGGCTGCTGGCGGCGGAGTTCGAGGAGCACTGCCCGCCGCGGGATGTGCCCTTCGTCATCCGCGAGACCGCCCGCAAATACCAGCACACGGTGGCGCAGCTCACCGTCTGGCGCAAACGCTAGCACGCCGGTCGGCATGCAGATGAGAAGAGGGAGGCCAACGGGCCTCCCTCTTGTTATGGCAATAAAAACGGCGCGAGTATCAATGCCCCTGCTCGTGATAGCGGCGCGCCAGCACGGCGCAGACCATCAGCTGGATCTGGTGGAAGATCATCAGCGGCAGCACCATCACCCCGACGCTGGCGGCGGGGAACATGACGTTGGCCATCGGCACCCCGTTGGCCAGACTCTTTTTCGAGCCGCAGAAGACGATGGTGATCTCGTCCGCCTTGTCGAAGCCGAGGCGGCGGCTGATCCAGACGTTCCAGCAGAGCACCAGCGCCAGCAATACGCAGCTCAGCAGCACGATACTGGCCAGATCGTACCAACCTACCTGATGCCAAATCCCCTGCACCACCGCCTCGCTGAAGGCGACGTAGACCACCAGCAGAATGGAGCTCTGATCCAGCTTGCCGATGAGCGGGCGATGGCTATCGACCCAGCGACCGATCAGCGGGCGCGACAGGTGGCCCACCACGAACGGCAGCATCAGCTGCATCATGATGGACTGAATGGAGTGCCAGGTGTCGATCCCCTCCCCCTGTACGTGGATCATCATCCCCACCAGCACCGGCGAGAGAAAGATACCGAGGATGCTGGAGGCCGAGGCGCTGCACACCGCCGCCGACACATTGCCCCCCGCCATCGAGGTAAAGGCGATGGCCGACTGCACGGTGGCTGGCAAAGCGCAGAGATAGAGGAAGCCGAGGTAGATAGCCGGGCTCAGCCAGCTCGGTACCAGCGGAGTGAGCAGCAGCCCCAGCAGCGGAAACAGCACGAAGGTGCTGAGCATCACCACCAGATGAAGCCGCCAGTGGCCGAGGCCTGCCAGCAGGTTCTGGCGCGACAGCTTGGCGCCATGCATGAAGAACAGGAGCGCCACCGCCAGCTTGGTCAGCAGACCGAACCAGACAGCCACCTGCCCCTCGCAGGGAAAGAGGGAGGCCAGAGTGACCACCGCAATCAGCACAACAGTAAAGGGATCCAGACGCACGAAAGGTCTCCATCAGAAGGGCATCCTGCAGCCATGGCGACAGTCAGGATTGGGGAGGACAAGAAACAGAGCGGGAGATGTCTGGCACCTCCCGCTAAAGCGAACCTCCAGCTTACCCCGATAACGGAGAGGCGCAAAGTTGAGCGGCGAATAATTGTTCATCAATGCTTAACGCCTTCGCCATATCGAGTAGCGAAAGTTGACGATAAAGCGGCCCTGACAGCTCCCAAACGGCTAAAAATGGATAAAAAAACGGGCGACCAAGGCCGCCCGTTCCGCTTTTTCACTCAGCCGATCAGCGCTGGCTGGCCAGCTTGCCGTTGCCGCCTTTCTTCTCATTGCCGGCGAGCTTGCGGGCCTGCCGCTTCTCGAAGCGGGAGATCCACCAGTAGGCCAGCGCCGAGAAGACCGCGGTCATGAAGACGTTGATGAAGAAGGCGCGCACCAGATCCACCCCGCTCGGGAAGGCGGAGGCACTCATGCTCACCACGAAGATGGCGATCAGCACCGACACCACGCCCATCCCGAATTTACGCGATCCCATGCGGAAGTCGCGCGGGGTGTCGTCATGTTTCCAGCGGAACACGAAGTAGGCCACCATGATGAAGATCGGCGGCAGCATGGCAGTCCCAGCAGTGAGGTTGATGGCGGTGTTCATCATCTGCTGTACCGACTCGGAGCCGAAGCCGTTGACCACCAGCATCGCGAACACGAAGACAAACTGCCACCAGGCGGCGCGCACCGGTACGCCGTGCTCGTTGAGCTGGGTGGTCTTCTCGCCGTAGACCCCCTGCGGGATCTCGGAGAAGTGGATCTTCACCGGCGCCGAGGTCCACATCATCATGGAGCCGAACATGGCGATGAACAGCACCACGCCGACGAAGCGGCCCACCAGCGCCTCGGAGAGCCCGAAATACTGCGCCATGCCGGTGAAGATCTCCACCATGCCGCCGGCATAGGTGAGGCTCTCGCGCGGCACGAACACGTTCACCAAAAGGGAACCGACCGCGTACATGGCACCGATGACGATACCCGCACTGATGATCACCTTGATAAAGGACTTCTGGCCGCCCTTCACGTCATTGAGGTAGGCCGCCGCCGTCTCGGCACCGCCCGCCGCCTGGAAGATCCAGCACATGATACCCAGCGTCGCCCAGTTGACGGTGGGAGTCATCGCCTCCAGCGTGATGGGCTGGGCCGGCACATGATCGCCACTCAGAGCCATCAGGGCACCCAGCACATAGATGGCGAACAGGGCGAAGACGCCGTAGGCCACTATTTCGGCAATCTTGCCGAGCCAGCTCGCCCCCTTGGTGGAGATATGGGTCGCCGCCGCAAACAGCACGATGGAGATGATCGAGGTGACGGTCGGCGAGAAGCTGTACTCATAGCCCAGCATGGCGTAGGAGGCGTAGGCGATGACGTTGGGCTGCAGGGAGACGAACCAGAACAGGTTCACGAACCAGTAGAGAAACGAGCCCAGATAGGCCATCCGGGTGCCGAGCGGTTTTTTAAGCCAGTCGTACATCCCCGACTCGGAGTTTTTATTGGCCGAGACGAATTCGGCGATGATGAAGACGAACGGGATGAAGTAGACGATGGTCGCCAGCAGGAAGATGGGGGCAGAGCTGAGCCCCAGCTCGATGTTGTTGTTGACGATGTTGCGCACGTTGAACACGGCGGCAAAGGTCATCGACAACAGGGCAAACTTGCCTATGGTGCCGCGTACGGATTCAGACATAGTGTCCTCCAATGGACTCGCGTTCCCTGCGGGGAACGCTGTGACTCTGTGATGTGTTCGGCAAGGGTCTGTCGGCCCCGCGCTTTACTCTCTTGTTATGGTCGGGCCGCGTGCACGGCCTCGTTGGTGAACCGGTGCAGTCTCCCGCACCGGCTCGCAATACCATTCAGACGATCGGGGTGCCCGGCGCCATCGGCACCCGCGGCTGCAACAGTACGCTCTGGCTCTCGTCCGGGGTCTCGGCGCAGAGCAACATGCACTCGGATCGCTCACCGCGCATCTTGGTGGGCTTGAGGTTGGTCAGTACCACCACCTCGCTGCCCATCAGCTCCTCTTCGCTGTAGTAAGGCACCAGACTGGTGACGGTCTGCAGCGGCCGCTCGCCACCCACGTCGATCTGGACGATGTAGAGTTTGTCGGCCCCGGGGTGACGCACCACCTCCAGTACCTTGCCCACCTTCATCTCGACCCGTTTGAATTCGGCAAACTCGATCGTCTCGCTCATTCTCTTTTCCTTTTCTGGTTCAACGGTTTGCGGGTGGCCAACGGCCACCCGATTTGATTGGAATTCAATGCAGTGGCTATGGCGTCTGCATGGCAACCTGCGCTGTCGGCTGGGCCTCTTTCGCACGCGCTTCGGCACTGAGGGAGGCCTCGTATCTGTTGTATTTCCACCAGGCGAAGCCGAGGAAGATCACGATCCCGCCGACGTTGTAGAAGATGATGGTCATGATGTCGGCTCCGGTCGGGAAGGTGGAGGCGAGGAAGCCCACCGAGAAGATGGCGATCAACACCGAGACCACGGCGATGCCGGTAGTGCGCGAACCCATCTTGAACTCCCGCGGCAGGTGGTCGAGCTTCAGGCGCAGATTGAGGTAGGCCAGCATGATGAACAGCGGCGGCAGCATGGAAGCGGCGGCGGTCATGTTGATGACGGTGTTCATCAGATCCTGAGCGGTGTTGGAGCCCAGAGTCGGGATCACCATCAGCGGCAGCACGATGAGGTACTGGATCCAGGCTGCACGGGCGGGCACGCCGTTCTCGTTGAGCTCGACCGTCTTCTTGCCGAAGATGCCGGCCGGGATCTCGGAGAAGAAGATCTTCACCGGGGTCGCCGTCCACATCAGCAGGGAGCCGAACATGGCGGTAAAGGAGACCAGCCCGACGAAGCGGTTCATCAGGATCTCCGGCAAACCGAAGTAGGCCGCCAGCCCCTCGAACACCTGCACCGAGCCGCCGGTATATTTCAGGGTGTCGCTGTGGACAAAGACGTTGATCAACAGCGATGCGATGGAGTAGAGCACGCCGATGAAGATCCCGGCGACGATGATCACCTTCACGAAGGACTTGGAGCCCCCTTTCACGTCATTGACGTAGACCGCCACCGACTCGGCGCCACCGGCCGCCATAAAGATCCAGGTGGTGATGCCGAGGAAGGCCCAGCTGAAATCGGGGATCATCGCCTCTACCGTGATGGGGTCAGCCGGTTGCACGCCGCCCACCAGTGCCGCACCTGCCAGCAGGATGTAGGAGAGGGTCAGCAGCAGCATCAGGGACGAGGTCACCGAGGTGATGGGGCCGAGCATCTTGGCACCGTTGGTGGAGACATAGGTGGCAAAGGCAAACAGCACCATGCTCAATGCCGTGGTCGCCACCGGGGTGAGAATGTACTCGTAGCCGAGGAAGGCATAGGAGGCGTAGGCGATGACCCGCGGCAGCAAGGAGGTGAAGAAAAACAGGTTCACGAACCAGTAGGTGTAGGCGGAGATAAAGGCCCAGCGCCCGCCGAGGGAGCTCTTCACCCAGGCATAAACCCCCGCTTCGGAGTTCTTATTCAGTGACACAAATTCCGCAATGATCAGGCAGAACGGAATGAAGTAAAAAATGGTGGCCAGAAAGAACATCGGGGCGGATGCCAGACCGATCTCGATGTTGTTGTTGATGACGTTGTTGAAGCTGAATACCGCCGCGAAGGTGAGCGACAGCAGACCAAACTTGCCTATCGTATTGCGTTTGGAATCAGACATGGTGCATCTCCAGACCTGTAGTTATTGCAACGAAAGGGCGGGGCATGGGTTGTAGGGTGAGCCCCGCCCTTCCGGCTTTTATCAGTGCAGAACCGGCGGCTTGTTATTTGTTCTTGAAGTAGCCGCCTTCGACAGTGACCTTGATGATCAGCTTGCGTACCGGCGCATCGCCGACAAACCGGTAAGCCTCGTCGTTCTCGAAGATCACCACCTGACCATTGCCGACTTTCTGGCGCTCACGCACCTCGCCAGCCAGCCACTCGCGGTCGGTGGTGTCGTCATAAGCCTGCTCGACCGCCAGCTCGCTCTTGGCTGTCCACTCCACCGTCTCTTCCCCTTCCAGGTAGTAGTGGACGTCGAAGTAACGGCGCTGCCCCTCGAACAGTGAGGTGGCCGGGCTGGCCCCCTCCTGCAAGCGATAGGTGAGGGAGTCACCGATGGAGTGGCAGATACCTGGCTTGAGATTGGCCAGGTTGTTGATGGCCTCCACGCAGCGGCCCCACTTCTTGCCCTCCCGGTAGATGTTTTTGAACAGTGTCAGGTTGTCCAGGGTGATCATGCGAGGTTCCTCCCGCCGTTGATGGTGAGATCGAGCCCGGCCAGCACAGCCGGATTGAGGTTGCCGCGAGCGATGGGCAGCAGGGTCAGGCCGAAGCTGAACGGCTCGAAGCGCACCCGCCAGGAGTCCAGCACCTCGGAGCCCCAGGAGTTGGAGCCCAGCCCCAGCACCTTGTGATCCAGATTGAGGGTGAGATAACCGCTCGGCTCCAGCTCGTTGATGTGCTGCGCCGCGTGGATATGCTCCCAGCTGTAGGGCCAGACGCTCAGGTTGATGGGGGCATCGGGTCGCACGTAGAGACCGGCGCCGTGGCGGTTGGTCAGGGTCGCCCAGCGCACCTGCTGGCGGTTGCCGTTGTCCTGCGGGAAGGGGTAGTGCTCCCACATCTCGCCGACTGTGCTGTTGAAGCTGTCGATCCAGTTGCTCTGGCGGCTGTCCTGATAGTTCTCGCCCGGCCCCATGCCGTAGTAGTGCACCCGGTCGAGATCCTGACGAATGCCCAGCTCGAAGCCGATCTTGGGGATGATGTCGTCATAGCCGCCGTAGGACTGGCCGGACAGTGCCACGTGCAGCTGACCGTTCGGGCTCAGGGTGTAGACGTAGCGGCAGCGCATGCCGAAGTCGAACACCGGCGGCGCGATCAGGCTCTCCACCGTCACCTCGACCGCCTCGCCCAGCTGGCGCCAGCTCAGGGTGCGGAAGTGCTCCTGCATGATCTGCAGGTGGTTCGGGTGCCACAGGCTCTCGTACTCCTGCTTGTGGTTGTCGATCATCGGCTTGAAGAAGGTGAGGCGCGGCGCCCGCTCGATGAGCTCGATACCATCCTGCTGCCAGCTCACCAGCTTGCCGTCGAGGCGAGAGAAGCGCAGGGCGAAGCCGCTACCGCTTAAGACAAGCGCGAGGCGCTCGTCGGCAATCTGCAACGCCGTGGCATTGGGATTGGCAAAGGGCTGCAGTTGGCGAGTCGATGCCTTCAGCTGGAACTGGTACTGGCCCAGCTCGTGCTCCGCCGCGCTGTAACGGGTGGCGGTGGCCTTGATGACCCGCAGCTGGACGAAGGTTTCCCGCCCATCGAGGGATGGCAGTTCGAGTTGCAACTCGGTGGTGGCACCGGGAGCCACCCCTTCCAACCGGATTTGCTGGCTGGCCAGCAGTTCGCCCTCGGCCTTCACTTCGACCAGCAGACGGATGTCATCCAGATTGGAGAACCAGTAGCGGTTTTCCACCGCCAGCTTGCCGCTCGCCAGATCCAGCGCGCGCACCTTGACCGGGCAGATCACCTGCTTGTATTCGCGCAGGCCCGGCCCAGGGGTCTGATCCGGATAGATGAGGCCATCCATGCAGAAGTTGTAGTTGTTGGGGTAGTCGCCGTAGTCGCCGCCGTACTTGTAGACGGGGCGCCCCTGCTCGTCCTGATCCAGAATGCCGTGATCGCACCACTCCCAGATGTAGTGACCCTGAATGTGGGGATGACGGTCAAACACCTGCTGATATTCGCTGAGGCCACCCGGGCCATTGCCCATGGCGTGGGCGTATTCGCAGAGAATGCGCGGCTTCTCCATCGGGAACTCGCCGAAGCAGTTCATCTGGGAGACGCGGGAATACATGGTACTGACCACATCCACCACCTCGGCATCGCGATCCTCTTCGTAGTGCACCAGCCGGGTCGGGTCGATCGCCTTGCAGCGCTGGTACATGGCTCTGATGTTGCGGCCGTAGCCGGACTCGTTGCCGAGCGACCAGATGATGATGGAGGGATGGTTCTTCTGGGCGTGCACGTGGCGCTCGATGCGATCCACGAACACCGGCTCCCAGAAGGGGTCGTCGGTGATGCGGCTGAGATCGCCGACGTTGGCAAAACCGTGGGTCTCCACGTCGGTCTCCGCCATCACGAACAGACCGTACTGGTCGCACAGCTCGTAGAAGCGCGGGTCGTTCGGGTAGTGGGCGGTACGTACCGAGTTGAGGTTGTGCTGCTTCATCAGCACGATGTCGCGTTCAACACGATCCATGCCGACCGCGCGGCTCTTGAGGTGGTCGTTGTCGTGGCGGTTCACCCCGTGCAGCTTGAGGTAGTGGCCGTTGACGTAGAAGAGCCCATCTTTGACCTTGATTTCACGCACCCCGACTCGCTGCGGGATCACTTCCAGCAGCTCGCCCTGACCGTTGTAGAGGGAGAGTTGCAGCTGATAGAGGTAAGGATCTTCGGCGCTCCAGAGATGGGGGTTGGCCAGATCCAGCGTGAAGCGGCAATCACACTTGCCGTCGATGGCGAGATGGTCGAGCGAGCCACTGGCGATCTCGCTGCCCTGATCCAGCAGCGACCAGACCAGACGGTGATCACGGGCGGACGCCCCCAGATTTTCCAGCTGAATGTCGCAGCTCAGGGTGGCACTTTGATTGTCATCGGCCAGCGTGGTGCGGATGAAGAAGTCCTGCACATGGGCGGCCGGTTTGCCCACCAGGTAGACGTCGCGGAAAATCCCCGCCATCCACCACATGTCCTGATCTTCGATATAGGTGGAGTCAGCCCACTGCATCACCCGCACAGACAGCAAGTTCTCGCCAACCTTGGCGTAGGCGCTGATATCGAACTCGGCGGTGAGGCGGCTCCCCTTGCTGAAGCCCACGTAGTGGCCGTTCACATAGACCTCGAAGTAGGTCTCCACCCCGTCAAACTTGATGATCACCTGCTCGCCGTCCCAGGCCGGGCTCAGCGTGAAGCTGCGCTGATAGGCGCCGGTGGGGTTGTTGGTCGGCACGAAGGGCACGTCGATGGGGAAGGGAAAACCTTCGTCGGTGTACTGCAGATTGCCATGCCCTTCCATCTGCCACATGTTGGGCACGGTGATCTGGCCCCACTCGCGCATGGGGCTGTGATAGAAGGCTTCCGGCACCTGCAGAGGGTGATCGAAGTAGTGGAACTGCCACTGACCGCTAAGGCTCAGAAAACGGCGGCTCAGCTCGCGCTGCATGGTAGCCGCCAGCGCGTGGTCGGCATAAGAGAAGAAGTAGGCGCGCGGAGCCAGCCTGTTTTCACCAACGAATTGAACGTTTTCCCAGTTATTCACATGTCCTCCCGGAACAAGGCAACTTTGACTGGGTAAACTTTAGATAAACATTTACTAAATATCAGTTCGGGATTGGTAAAGTTTTAACCTGATCACAATGAACAGATGGTTTTGTGAGCGAGATCAGAAGCGGGAGATAAAGGAAGGAAAGATATGGATGAGTGGCATGGATGTTGATAGTAGCTGGCTGATATGCAATAAAATCAACTATAAAACAATATGATATGAAGTTGTTGGATGATATGGGAAAGAGGTTTGCTTGGGAGAGGTGTCGCACCACCGCAAGATGG
>NZ_CAWNWX010000064.1:0-1164 GCF_963878195.1 Aeromonas sp. HMWF016 | reverse complement strand
CTAAATAGCTGTTCCGAATAGTAGATCACTGGAGGAAGGGAACTCAGTCCAGTTTGTGCGATCTCATTAGTCGCCAAACAAAACAAGCCACACCCAAAGGACTGAGTTGATGCCTATCCTACCACCCCTGCCACGACCACAACGGCGCCGTATTCACAAAATCATCCATGCCACCCGTGATAAAGGGCACGCTCGTCGTTTGATGGCCATCTTGCTGTTACATGAAGGACGCACGATCACTGATGTTCATCACCTTACCGGCGCTGCTCGCTCGACCATCGGCCGTTGGCTTCGGTGGTATCGGGATGAAGGTGTGGGGGCTCTAGAAGCCTTACCGGCTGGCCGTGCCCCAGTCTTACCTGTCGCCAAGATTGCCACCTTACTGGTACTGCTCATGCAGTTTTCTCCGCAAGATTTTGGTTATCAGCGCAGCCGCTGGTGTACCGAACTATTGGCTATCAAAATCAATCGGTTAACAGGCCTCAATATGGCAGCCTCCACGCTCCGCCGATGGTTACCTCGTATGGGTATTGTCTGGCGAAGGCCCGTGCCGACCTTGCGGATAAAAGACCCTGCTTATCAGGAGAAAATGGCGAATATCGACGCAACACTGGCCCGTTGTGATGCCGATAATCCGGTGTTTTATGAAGATGAAGTCGATATAGACCTCAATCCCAAATTAGGGGCCGACTGGATGTTCAGAGCGCAGCAAAAGCGGGTTGTCACACCGGGACAGAACGCCAAACATTACCTGGCAGGCGTTCTCCATGCAGGCAATGGAAGAGTACTTTACGTCAGCGGGATAAAGAAAAACTCATCCCTGTTTATCGCCATGCTGGAAAAGCTGCGCCGCCACTACCGACGAGCCAAAACCATCACGCTGATCCTCGATAACTACATCATTCACAAAAGCCAACAAACCGAGCGATGGTTGAAGAAGAACCCCAAGTTTTGCTTAGTGTTCCAGCCAGTTTACAGCCCTTGGGTTAATCACATAGAACGGTTGTGGCACAAGTTACATGAAACCGTCACGCGCAATCATCAATGCAGAGGAATGGCCAGCCTGCTGGGCCGAGTGAAACACTTCATGGATACCGTGTCTCCTTTCCCGGGGAATGGCTATGGCACAGCGAAGGTGTAGCACTATTGGGATCAGTTATTTAG
>NZ_CAWNWX010000063.1:60562-73933 GCF_963878195.1 Aeromonas sp. HMWF016 | reverse complement strand
GGTTGTCTGAATGAAATGGCTTTCAATATGAAATATAAAGGGCTTTTTTTAAGTATGTATGCGGGCTTGGTGAATAAGAGAATGTGGGATCTGTTACCCCTATCAAAGATCTTTTCATGAATTTATTCAGTTCTGAGTGAATGTGATCAATCTCTAAGTTTGCAGTGATTGGCAGGTCTAACCTCGCTCTCGAAAGGCAAGGGCAGGATAGAACACAAGCCGATTACCCTACATAAAGAATATCCCGCCTTAGCCACGAGCATGAATAGAAGGAATCTATTCAATCACTCGCAGGGACCACTGCTAGACGGAATATAATCATGAGCAAATTTTATGTAGGTTCTGAAGTTGGCCAATTGCGCCGTGTCATGTTGCACCGCCCCAACCTCAGTCTGAAGCGTCTGACCCCTTCCAACTGCCAGGATCTGCTGTTCGATGACGTCCTGTCTGTTGAACGCGCCGGTCAGGAGCACGACAAATTCGCTCAGGTACTGCGCGATCAGAATGTCGAAGTTTTCCTGCTGACCAATCTGCTGGCCGAGACCCTGGATGTGCCGGAAGCCAAAACCTGGCTGCTGCAACATCAGGTCTCCGACTACCGCCTCGGCTCTTCTTTTGCCAACGACGTGCGCTGCTTCCTGGCTGACATGCCGCACCGCGAACTGGCCCGCATTCTCTCCGGCGGCCTGACCTACTCCGAGATGCCCTACAGCGGCGTCAACATGGTGGTAGGCATGCATGCACCGACCGATTTCATCATCGAGCCGCTGCCCAACCATCTCTTTACCCGTGACACCTCCTGCTGGGTTTATGGCGGCGTCTCCATCAACCCGATGGCCAAGCCGGCCCGTCGTCGCGAGACCAACCATGTGAAGGCTATCTACCGTTGGCACCCGATGTTTGCCGGTCAGGACTTCATCAAGTACTTCGGTGACGAGGAGCGCGACTACGACAACTCCACCATCGAGGGGGGCGACGTACTGGTTATCGGCCGCGGCGCCGTGCTGATCGGCATGTCCGAGCGCACCACCCCGCAAGGGGTCGAGCACTTGGCTCGCAGCCTGTTCAAACATGGTCAGGCCAAGCAGGTCATCGCCATGGAGCTGCCGAAACACCGCAGCTGCATGCACCTGGATACCGTCATGACTCACATGGATATCGACACCTTCTCCGTCTATCCGGAAGTGATCCGCAAGGACGTGCAGTGCTGGAGCCTGACTCCGGGCGGCGCCACCGGCATGAACATCAAGGAAGAGGGTTACTTCGTCACTGCGATCGAGAAAGCGCTGGGCGTGGATCAGCTGAAGATCATCACCACTGGTGGTGACAGCTTCGAAGCCGAACGCGAGCAGTGGAACGACGCCAACAACGTGCTGACCGTGCGCCCCGGCGTGGTGGTGGGTTACGAGCGCAACACCTACACCAACGAGAAGTATGACAAGGCCGGTATCACAGTTCTCTCCATCCCGGGTGATGAACTGGGCCGTGGCCGCGGCGGCGCCCGCTGCATGAGCTGCCCGATGGAACGCGACAGCATCTGATGAGACGGCGTGGCGCCGGCAGAAGCTGGCGCCACACAGAACCAAACTCGAGATTAACCACTATGAAAAAACCAACTGTCGTCGTCGCTCTGGGTGGCAATGCACTGCTCCGTCGTGGTGAGCCACTGGAAGCGGATATCCAGCGCAAGAACATCGCAACTGCCGCCAAAACCATCGCCCTGATTGCTCAGGAGTACAACGTGGTGCTGGTGCATGGCAACGGCCCGCAAGTCGGCCTGCTGGCCCTGCAAAACAGCGCCTACACCAAGGTATCCCCCTATCCGCTGGATGTGCTGGGTGCCGAGTCCCAGGGGATGATCGGCTACATGCTGATTCAGGAGCTCAAGAATCTGATGCCGAGCCGCAACGTCACCGCGCTGCTGACTCAGGTGCAGGTTGATCCCAAGGATCCGGCCTTCGCCAATCCGACCAAATATATCGGCCCCGTCTACGAAGAAGCGGAAGCCCGCACCTTGGCAGAAGAGAAGCACTGGGTGGTCAAGGCTGACGGCAAGTTCTTCCGCCGCGTAGTGCCGTCCCCGCTGCCCCAGCGCATCGTCGAAGGCGACGCCATCGAAACCCTGATTGCCCAGGGCCACCTCATCATCTGTACCGGTGGTGGCGGCATCCCGGTGACTTGGGATGGTCAGAGCCTGACCGGTATCGAAGCCGTCATCGACAAGGATATGTCTGCCGCCTATCTGGCCAAGCAGATCAAGGCTGATGCCCTGCTGATCCTGACCGATGCCGATGCCGTCTACCTGGATTGGGGCAAACCGACCCAGCGTCCGCTGCGAGTCACCAGCCCGGACGAGCTGGCCGGGGTCAAGTTCGACGCAGGTTCCATGGGACCGAAAGTCGAAGCCTCCTGTGAATTTGTCAAAGCGACCGGCGGCATGGTCGGCATCGGCTCTCTGGAAGATGGCCTCGCCATCCTCAAGGGTGAAGCCGGTACCAATATCGTCGCCACCCGTACCGTGAATGCGTAATTGAAACTCGGCCCTCCGGGGTCTGCACAAATCTGTACTGAAGAATGCGTAGTCAACACTACTGCCTAAATTGGTCTGAACAAATATAGAGAGAACTCATCATGGCTTTTAATCTGCGTAACCGTAACTTCCTGAAACTGCTGGACTTCACCCCGCGCGAAATCCAATACATGATCGATCTGGCCATCGACCTGAAGAAAGCCAAATACGGTGGCTACGAGCGCAAGCATCTGGTTGGCAAGAACATCGCCCTGATTTTCGAGAAGACCTCCACCCGCACCCGTTGTGCGTTTGAAGTGGCGGCCTTCGACCAGGGTGCGCAAGTCTCCTACCTTGGCCCAAGCGGTTCCCAGATCGGTCACAAGGAGTCCATGAAGGACACCGCCCGGGTACTGGGTCGCATGTATGACGGTATCGAATACCGTGGCTACGGTCAGGAGATCGTGGAAGAGCTGGGTGCCTACGCCGGTGTCCCGGTCTGGAACGGCCTGACCAACGAATTCCACCCGACCCAGATCCTGGCTGACTTCATGACCATGCTGGAGCACGGCAAGGGCAAACGTCTGGATCAAATCAAGTTCGCCTACCTGGGTGATGCCCGCAACAACATGGGTAACTCCCTGATGGTCGGTGCCGCCAAGATGGGCATGGACATTCGTCTGGTTGCGCCGAAAGCCTTCTGGCCGGAAGAGGATCTGGTTGCCAAGTGCCGCCTGATCGCCGAAGAGACCGGCGCACGCATCACCCTGACCGAAGATGTGAAAGAGGGTGTGCTGGGCACTGATTTCCTCTATACCGACGTCTGGGTATCCATGGGTGAAGCGAAAGAAGCCTGGGATCAACGGGTGAAACTGATGACTCCATATCAGGTCAACATGGATGTCATCAACGCCACCAAGAACCCGGATGTGAAGTTCATGCACTGCCTGCCGGCGTTCCACAACGATGAGACCACCATGGGCAAGGAAGTGGCTGACAAATATGGCATGAAAGGTCTGGAAGTGACCGAGGACGTGTTCGAATCCGAGCACAGCATCGTGTTCGACGAGGCCGAAAACCGGATGCACACCATCAAGGCAGTGATGGTTGCTACGCTGGGCGACTAAGGTCGCAGTAGTGGTGCCGGGGGGTGACCCCCGGCTTTTCGACCATGTGACAGCGGCATAATACCTCTAACCCTACAACCCGCAGCCTGCATGGATACCACACCCACAGAAGGAAGCTGGACCATGACCAAATTCAAGTTCCCGTCAGCCTACACGATACTGTTTGTGCTGATCGCCCTGGTGGCCGCCCTGAGCTGGATAGTGCCGGCCGGCAAATACGAAATGACCATGAACGAAGCCCTCGGCAAAGAAGTGCCGGTGGCGGGTACCTACAAGCTGGTGGAGGGCAATCCCCAGGGGATCGTCGACGTGCTGCTGGCGCCGATCGATGGTCTTTATAACCATGACACCTATCAGGCAGGCGCTATCGACGTCTCCCTGTTTATCCTGATCATCGGTGGTTTTCTTGGCATTGTGACCAAGACCGGTGCCATCGATGCCGGTATCGAACGTGTGACCGATCGTCTACGCGGTCGTGAAGAGTGGATGATCCCGATCCTGATGGCGCTGTTCGCCGCAGGTGGCACCATCTACGGCATGGCCGAAGAGTCGTTGCCTTTCTATACCCTGCTGGTGCCGGTGATGATGGCCGCCCGCTTCGACCCGGTGGTGGCGGCTGCAACCGTGTTGCTGGGCGCCGGTATCGGTACCCTCGGTTCTACCATCAACCCCTTTGCCACTGTGATCGCTGCCAACGCAGCCGGTATCTCCTTCACCGACGGTATCTGGCTGCGTGTCGCCATGCTGGTGGCCGGCTGGCTGATCTGCGTTGCCTACGTCATGCGTTACGCCAAGATGGTGCGCAACGACCCGAGCAAATCGCTGGTGGCTGACAAGTGGGATGAAAACCGTGCCCATTTCCTTGGCAACAAGAGCGACCAGATGCTGGAGTTCACCCTGACCCGTAAAATCGTGCTGGGTATCTTCGTCGCCGCCTTCGCCGTGATGATCTATGGTGTGGCCGTGCTGGGCTGGTGGATGGCGCAGATCTCAGGCGTCTTCCTGGCTGCCGCCATCATCGTCGGTATCATCTCCCGCATGAGCGAAGAGGAGCTGACCTCCAACTTCATCGATGGTGCCCGCGACCTGCTCGGTGTGGCCCTGATCATCGGTATCGCTCGCGGTATCGTGGTGGTGATGGACAACGGCATGATCACCCACACCATCCTGCACAGTGCAGAAGGGATCGTGACCGGCCTCTCCACCGTGGTGTTCATCAACGTGATGTTCGTGCTGGAAGTGGTGCTCTCCTTCCTGGTGCCGTCCTCCTCCGGTCTGGCCGTGCTGACCATGCCGATCATGGCGCCGCTGGCCGACTTCGCCAACGTGGGCCGCGAGCTGGTAGTGACTGCTTACCAGTCTGCCTCCGGTCTGGTGAATCTGGTGACCCCGACCTCCGCCGTGGTGATGGGCGGTCTGGCCATTGCCAAGGTGCCCTATGTGCGCTACCTGAAGTGGGTGGCTCCGCTGCTCGGTATCCTGACCGTGCTGATCGTGGCCTGCCTGAGCCTGGGTGCAGTGCTCTAAGCCACAACCAAGATAACGCTGAAGACGGGAGCCACGGGCTCCCGTTTTTTTATAACAGATTCAGGGTGACTCAAGCTGTGGGGAGGGGAGAACGGATACGGATGAACCGTCTTGGCGAAGATCAGCGGCAACAAAAAGGCGACCTTCTGGTCGCCTTGCTGCTTATCGGGGGAAGGACTCAGCGCGCCTGTTCCAGCGTGCGCACCACGGCGGCGTGGGCCTGACGGGTGCGGCTGATATGGCGCGGCGCGACCAGCACCACGTCGTTGCCGGCCACGGCACCCATGATCTCGGGATTGGCGTTGCGATCGAGCAGGCGGGCCACCACGGTGGCGGCGCCGGGAGTGGTGTGGATCAGCACCATCTGCTGGTTGTGCACCACTTCGCGCACCATGTCGTGGATAGAGCGGGTGCTGCCGGCAGGCTCCAGCTGCTCGTCGACCAGGGTGTAGACCTTCTTGCCGTTGGCATTCTGCGCCTTGGCGACGCCGAGACGGCGCAGCAGGCGGGAGATGGTGGACTGGCTGATGTCGGCAAAGCCCCGCTCCGACAGCTCGCGGCGGATCTCTTCCTGAGTGCTGTAGCAGTGCTGGCCGATGATCTGGCGACAGGCATCCAGCTGGGCCAGATCGGGCTCTTGGGCAACGGGACGGCTGAGGGTTTTGACCACGGCGACTTCCTTTGACGATGATCGGGGATGAGCGCTCGATATCTGCCAAATTTGCTGCTTGTTAGCGGAAAATCGGGGCAATCGTGTGATTGGCAGGGAATGAGCGGGCTTTACCATATTGGATGGCAAATTATAGCCGACTGGGAATTTGGTGATGTGACAGGGTTCAAAAATGGGCCCCTTGGGGCCCACGTGAATATCTTTTGAGTCTGGATATCAGTAGCGTTCGCTGACGATGTCCTGAGTGAAGGACTTCTCGCAGTATTTGCACTTCATCCGCACCGCGCCCTTCACTTCGCGAACCCGGAAGTAGCTCTCAACCGGTTCGTTGTGGGAGATGCAGTTGGAGTTGGGGCAGTGGAACACCCCGGCGATGAACTCCGGCAACTCCAGCTGGTGCTTCTTCACCACATTGAAGTCTTCGATGATGTTGACGGTCGCTTTCGGGGCGAACAGCGCCAGCTGGTTGGCCTGCTGTTCGGTCAGGCGGGTGTTCTCAATCTTGATGAGATCCTTTTTGCCGAGCGCACCGGATTTCAGGTTGAAGCCGACGGTGATCCGCTCCTGGGTCTCCACCAGCTGGAACAGCTTGAGGATCTTGATGCCCTGGCCGGCGGGGATGTGGTCGATGACGGAGCCGTGACGGATGGCTTCGACTTGCAGTTGGTTCTTGTCAGACATGTTGTTCCCCTTTCCCTTAGACAGTTTCGTTCAGTACCAGTGCCAGCAGAGCCTGGCGTGCATAGACCCCGTTCTCCGCCTGCTGGAAGTAGTAGGCGTGGGGAGTCTTGTCGACCGCCACATCGATCTCGTCGACGCGGGGCAGGGGATGCAGGATCTTCATGGTGGGCTTGGCCCCTTCCAGGGTCGCCAGCTCCAGAATGAACTTGGCAGCCATGTGCTTGTACTCGGTCTCGTCGAAGCGCTCTTTCTGGACGCGGGTCATGTAGAGGATGTCCAGCTCCGGCATCACCTCTTCCATGGTCTCGTGGATGCTGAACTGAATGCCCTTCTCTTCCAGCTCTTCGCAGATGTAGTCCGGCATCGCCAGCGCTTCCGGGGAGATGAAGAAGAAGCGGCAGTTGAACAGGCTGAGAGCCTGCGCCAGCGAGTGCACGGTGCGGCCGTACTTGAGGTCACCGACGAAGGCGACGTTGAGGCCGTCCAGCTTGCCTTGGGTCTCGCGGATGGAGAAGAGGTCGAGCAGGGTCTGGGTCGGATGCTGGTTGGAGCCGTCGCCGCCGTTGATGACCGGCACGCGGGAGAACTCGGAGGCGAGGCGGGCAGCCCCCTCTTTCGGGTGACGCATCACCACCGCATCGGTGTAGGAGCCGATGATCTTGATGGAGTCAGCCAGCGTCTCGCCCTTCTTGGCGCTGGTGTTGCCACCGTCGGCGAAGCCGATGATGTTGCCGCCGAGGCGCTGCACCGCGGTCTCGAAGGAGAGGCGGGTGCGGGTGGAGGCTTCGAAGAAGCAGCTGGCAACCAGCTTGTCTTTCAGCAAGCGGGTGTCGGGCTCGGCCTTCAACCGTTGTGCGGTTGAGACTACCAGTTCCATTTCAGACCGGGTCAGGTCCGTGATGGAGATGACATGTTTCTTGTAGAGTGGATTGGTCATCGTCTGCATTCCCTTTGACATCATTGGAGGTTTTTCGGGCACAAAAAAAAGCCCCTGGAAACAGGGGCTTTTTTTAAAAATAACTGGGGAACATCGGGTCGGAAACCGGAAACAACGGGGCCGCTCTGGTGCGCTCCACCCGTTTGCAAAGCTGTTTTTTTCATCAAAAACGGCATCTTCCTGTCCCGACCTTGTTCAAAACCGGACAGATTATAGGGCTGCATTTTTAATTGTCAAAATTTTATTTTCCATGCCTGTTTTGGCCTGAAAAACGTTTAAGTAGCGCGAACGGGACGGCAAACCCACACCTGATGCACTGCCTGCAACGGCTCGCCATCGCGGGCCATGGTGCGCAAATAACCGAGTCTGTGGTGCCCCTCCAGCAGACAGAATGGGTGGGGCAGGGGATGGCCGTTCGGGTAGCTGGCTCCCGCTTCCGGCGCCAGCACGATGACCGGCTCGGGCCAGCTCCCTTCGCTCAGCATCTTCTCGCCGAGCCAGGAGCGACGGACATAGCGATTGCTACGCAGCATCTCGCCCCAGCGCTCGATCACCTCCATATGGCGCGAGTCTATCTGCTCGATAATCTGCGCAGTGGGCCAGCTTTCGCATGCGAACTGGTGGCTGGCGAGATCGATAAAGCTCCAGTTGGACTCAAAACCGCGCCAATGACGGTAAATCCACTGGGAAAGCACATTTTCGGGGATGAAGGGCACCAGCGGGGCGACCCGGGCCAGGTAGTCGGGCAGAGACTCTGTTTTGCGTTCGTCCCTGAAGTTGAGGGGCGCAAGTTGTTGGAGCAGTCGGTAATTGAGCATAAGCAGCCTCCCGGTACCTGCTTTCACCCTACCCCCATTTATGCCCCATTCCTACCCCACTGAGTCTGGAAATACAGCAAGTTACCCCCCATTGCTGCACAAATCGGCGCGACTTGTTCGGGATTTGTGCAATCGCATTAAAAGTGTGAAAAAAGCCTTTACCTTTGAAACCCGCTTTGTATACTACGCCTCGTTTGTTGCAGGGGCGTAGTTCCAATTGGTAGAACAGCGGTCTCCAAAACCGATGGTTGCGGGTTCGAGTCCTGCCGCCCCTGCCATTTAATTCAAGAAAAGCCAGCTCATCGAGCTGGCTTTTCGCTTTCTGGCGTTTGCCACTCTCCCCGCTAGCTCTCTTTCTTGCCGTTTGCCTCTGCCACATCTGTCAATTGAGGGCTCTCTACCCCTGTGCTACACCTTGTTTCTTGTCAGATGGTGCCCTGCGGCCCGGCTTCTGTAATGCATCCGGTTGGCCTGAGGCGCTTCAATCCAAGGAGACAGATCGATGAACAAAGCGGTGGAGACTCGTCACAATCACACCCACGCTGGCGGCTGGGTACCCCGGGATCAGGTGCATGTGGAGCGCTGGGTGCAGCGGCTGCGGCAGGCGGTTACCCGTCAGCCCCGCCCGCTGGTGGCACCGATCGCCGAGCTGAAGGCGCTGGTCGAGCAGGAGCCGGCGCTGCATCTGCAGGCGCAGGCGATGTTTGACGAGGCGTGGCAGCACAAGCACAGAACCCCGCTCGGTCAGGTCGAGGTGCGCAGCTTCGAAGAGTTTCTGCTGCTGCTCAACGGCATCATGACTACGGCGCCGGAAGCCTATCAGGATGTGCAGAGCCACGAACCGGCCGGGCTCATCGGCTTTCCCATCAATGCCCTGCTCAACTGGCCCATGGCGACGGCCGCCGGTTACGGCTTCTTTGCCAACGAGCTGGTGAACCAGCAGCTGCGCAAGATCCTCGGCTACTGGGCCAATTTCCTGCAAAGCCAGGCCTCCCGCTATGTGTTGACCGAGTCGGTCAGTCCGCTTGATCGCCAGACCCTGATCGTCCCCTGGCTGGGTGACGTGGCGAAACGGGAGATGGTCAAGGTGGCGCAGGGGGCGCTCGGTGCCGGTGACAACCCCACTCCGGACAGCTTCGAGGGGATTTTCCACTCCACCCCGGGGGCCGAATATGAAGGGTTTGCCAGCTGGGACGACTTCTTCACCCGCCGCTTTCGCCCCGGCGTGCGGCCGGTGACGGCCCCCGACGATGACAACGTGATCGCCAACGCCTGCGAATCTGCCCCGCTGCAGGTGGCCAAAAGAGTGCGCCGGCAGGACTCCTTCTGGCTCAAGGGGCAACCCTATTCGCTGGATAACCTGCTCGACTTCGACCCGCGTGCCGCCGAGTTCGAGGGGGGCACCATCTATCAGGCTTTCCTCAGCGCGCTGAGCTATCACCGCTGGCACAGCCCGGTGAGCGGCACGGTGCGTTCAGTGAAGGTGGTCAACGGCAGCTACTACCTTGCCAACCGCCATCAGGGTTTTGGCAACCTCGACGGCGCTGACCCGAGCTCCCCCAATCAGTCGCAACCCTTCCTCACCGCGGTGGCGACCCGCGCCCTGATCTTTATCGAGGCGGACAATCCCAAAATCGGTCTGATGTGCGTGGTGCCGGTCGGGATGGCCGAAGTGTCGAGCTGCGAGGTGACGGTGCAGCCGGGGCAGCGGATCGAGAAGGGTGAGCAGCTCGGGATGTTCCACTTCGGTGGCTCCACCCACTGCCTGCTGTTCCGCCCCGGGGTCGAGCTGGAGTTCGACTTCTACGGCCAGCAGCCGGGGCTGGAGGCGACCAACCTGAGGATCAATACGGCGCTGGCACGGGTCAAATGACCCTGCCGCCGGACAGTAAAAGGCCGCCCTTGAGGCGGCCTTGTTGTTTGTGCATCAGCTGGCGCCGACCTGCGTCTTGAGGGTTTCCACCAGCCGCTGGTGGCGGGCGGGGAGTGGCCACTCGGCGCGGTAGATCAGCCAGAGGGTGTCGATCACCTCGATCCGGCTCTGGATCACCCGGATCTTCTCCTGTTGGGCAAAGGCGGTGACGGCGAAGCGGGGCAGCACGGTAAAGCCGAGGCCGCGGGCGACCGGCTCCAGGATCAGGCCGATCTGGTTGGTAAAGCCGCGCAGCGGGATCTCGTCGAAGCGCTGGCCGGGGTAGCGTCGTCCCAGCAGGCGCTGAGCCATGCTGCGGCCATCCGGGTGATCGATAAAGCCGAGCTGACAGAGGTGCTGCCAGCTCTGCTCCTCGCCATCGTTGGGCACCACCAGACAGAGGGGCTCGCGGGCGAAGGGCTCGGCGGCGATGCTGGGGTGCTCCGGCGGTTGATCCACCAGTCCCAGATCGCTGCGCCCAGCCAGTACCGCCTGCACTATGTCGGGGGTGGGGGCAAAGCGGTGCTGGATGGTGAGTCCGGGGTGTTCCTGTTGCTGGTCGAGCAGCAGGGGATAGAGCAGCAGACCGATGCTGCCCGGGGTGGTGAGGGTGATGGTGCCGCTATGGGGATCGTCATCCGAGAGACGGGCCCGCAGCTGTTCGGCGGCCTGCGCCTGCTGGCGGGCGAAGTCGAGCAGCACCAACCCGCGCGGGGTAAGCTCCAGCTGGCGGGGCTTGCGCAGCAGCAGGGGGCCGAATTCGGCCTCGAGGCGCGAAATATGCTGACTGACGGCGGCCTGAGTGAGATCCAGCCGATCGGCGGCACGGGTAAAACTGCCGGTTTCATGCACCACCACCAGGGTGTGGAGCCAGAGTGGATTAACCATAAATTTAATTTATGCCTTCCATTAGTTTGACCTTATTTTTCATTATGGCGCCTCTTCCTATCATGTCACCTGTTTCCCACACACAATTTCAAGGTGACATATGACTTACCCGCGCAACTTCTCCCACATCGGCATCACGGTGACTGACCTCGACAAGGCAGTCGAGTTCTATACCAAGGTGATGGGCTGGTATCTCATCATGCCGGCGACCACCATCAGCGAGGATGACTCCGCCATCGGCGTGATGTGCAACGACGTGTTTGGCCCGGGCTGGGGCTCCTTCCGCATTGCTCACCTCTCCACCGGCGACAAGATCGGCATCGAGCTGTTCGAGTTCCCCAACAGCGAGCAGCGCGAAAACAACTTCGAATTCTGGAAGACCGGGGTATTCCACTTCAGCGTGCAGGATCCGGATGTCGAGGGGCTGGCGGCGCGCATCGTCGCGGCGGGTGGCAAGCAGCGGATGCCGGTGCGCGAGTACTATCCGGGCGAGAAGCCCTACCGCATGGTCTACATGGAAGATCCCTTCGGCAACATCATCGAGATCTACAGCCACAGCTATGAGCTGACCTACTCCGCCGGTGCATATCAGGGGTAAGTGACAGGCCGCCTTCGGGCGGCCTGCTGCTTTGTTGTGGCTATGGTCAGTAGCATGGAATAGCGATCTTGCTCACACGGATAGCGGCTTCTGTTGTTGATAGATGTAAAAGTATACAGATTCACTAAAGTCTGTTCAGGGAGTGGCCGATAGCCTCTATTATATCAGGGTCTTTCCCTGCTTCGTCACAACAACAAGGATCTGTCGTCATGACCCTCTCTTTGCGCGGCAAGCTGCTGGCAACCAGTCTGGGGGTGGTGCTGCTGATGGCATCACTGCTCGGCATCGTTGCCTTTCACACCCTCAAATCCCGCACCATGAGCGCCATCCAGAGCGAGGCGGTCAACTATGGTCACGCCTACTCGGTTGCCATCGGCGACTGGATGGCGGATCGCAAGAACACGGTGCACGCGCTGGTGAACCTGATCGCCGACAACCCGCAGGCCGAGCTGGTGCCGCACCTGAAGCAGGCCTACACCTCGGGCGGCTTCGGTCTCACCTACTTTGGTTCGACTCAGGGGGTGATGACCCGGCAGGATCCTTCCCTCAACACCGGCAACTATGACCCGCGCGAGCGCCCCTGGTATCAGGACGCGGTGAAGGCGGGACAGCTCATTGTCACCGCCCCCTATGTCAGCGTCACCATGCAGAAGCTGGTGGTCACTCTCTCCGAGCCGGTGCGCCATCAGGGCGAGCTGGTCGGCGCCGTGGGGGCCAACCTGGCGCTCGACAAGCTGATCGACGAGGTGCTGGCGATGCAGGTGCAGGGCGAGGGGTACGCCATGCTGCTCGACAACAGCGGCCTTATCGTCGGTCACCCCAACAAGGAGCTGGCGCTCAAGCAGATTGGTGAGCTCTCCCCCGATCTGTCGGCGGCCACCTTCCAGCAGTGGGGCCGCGAGAACAGCGAGCTGCACACCGCCACCCTCGACGGGCGCGACGTGCTGCTGGCGGTGCAGCCGGTGGCGGGCACCGACTGGCTGCTGGCTATGGTGATGTATCGCGACGTGCTGGAGGCACCGCTCGCCTCCCTGCTGTGGCAGCTGGTGGGGCTGACCCTGGTGCTGATGCTGGTGTTCAGCGCCCTGCTCACCGCCATGTTCAAGTATCTGTTTGCCGATCTGGGCCGGGTGGCCGGCGCGCTGCACGACATCGCCCATGGCGAGGGGGATCTCACCGTACATATCGACACCCGCAGTCAGGATGAGGTGGGTCAGCTGGCACGCAACTTCAACCAGTTCGTGGCACGGCTGCACGGCATCGTCAGCCGGTTGCGCGATGTCACCGTCGAGCTGGCGGCCCAGTCCCGCGCTCAGGCGGCTGGCGCCCACTCCCGCAGCCAGCGGGTGCGTCAGCAGCAGGACGAGATCGTGATGGTGGCGACCGCGGTGACCGAGATGGCCTCCGCCACTCAGGAGATCGCCGGCAACGCCGAGTTTGCCGCCACCACCTCCGGCGAGGCGGTCAAACTGGCGGTCGCCGGTCAGTCGCAGGTCGGTCAGAGCCAGCGCAGCATCACCGGTCTCGCGGACGAGGTGGCCGATGCCAGCCAGATCATCAACGAACTGGATGCCCACGCCCAGAAGATCAGCGGCATTCTGGCAACCATCAGCGGCATTGCCGAGCAGACCAACCTGCTGGCGCTCAACGCGGCCATCGAGGCGGCGCGGGCCGGTGAGCAGGGGCGTGGTTTTGCGGTAGTGG
>NZ_CAWNWX010000063.1:59742-60552 GCF_963878195.1 Aeromonas sp. HMWF016 | reverse complement strand
GACGAGGTGCGGGTGCTGTCGCGCCGCACGCACGACTCCACCGACGAGATCCAGCAGATGATCGAGACCCTGCAGCAGACCACCCGCCGTGCCGTGGGCGGCATGGAGACCAGTCGCCAACTGGCGGGCACCAGCGTCGAGGATGCTGAGTCCGCCAACCAGAGTCTGGCGCGGATCAACGAGGCGATCGGCTCCATCAGCGACATGGCGACCCAGATCGCGGCGGCGGCCGAAGAGCAGACCTCGGTCACCAGCGAGATCAGCCGCAACACCGAGAATATCCGCCACGTCTCCCAGGAGCTGGCTGAGCAGGCCAATCAGGAGGCGGCGCAGGCGGCCGAGCTGAAGGCGCTGACCGAACGGCTGGAGCAGGAGATCGGCCGTTTCCGGCTCTGATCCTCAGGCCATCTTCCATGAAAAAGGGCAGCCCGCGGGCTGCCCTTTGTTATTGTCGCTGACCGTCAGGCAGCGCTCTCCAGCTGCGCCAGATGGAAGGCGCGCCAGTTGCCGTCGGGCAGGTAGTGCTTGCCCTGCTGCCACCTGGGATCGTGCTGCACCACGTAGCGGTAGTGGTAGGCCTGCTGCTGGCCGACATAACGCCCCTGCGCCGGGTCGAAGATCTCCACCTCGATGAGCTGGCGCAGATATTCGCTCTGGGGATCATCCTCGCCGTGGAAGTTCTCCATCTCGTCGAGCGCCGCGATGGCGGCAGGGAAGTCGTCCAGCACAAACAGCTCGCCATAGACCCAGTCATCACCCTGCAGCAGGGCGGGGTAGCCCTTGTGCTGCAGATGATAGAGGGCGCCGCGC
>NZ_CAWNWX010000063.1:56633-59732 GCF_963878195.1 Aeromonas sp. HMWF016 | reverse complement strand
CGGGGCGTCTGGCTCACGTGGTGAGCCAGATAGCGGCGGTAGTTGAACAGCCCGTCCATCAGACTGCCGTAGACGAACAGCGGGCGTGGCTGGCAAAGGCTCATGAGATCTCGCCGCCCACGACCTTGATATCGCCATCCTGCTGCAGCACCACCGCCTCGATGGCCAGCGCCAGCGCGCGGGTAATGTCGCTCATGGCGAGGCAGGGCTGGTTCACCTTGTCCGCTACCTGTTCGGTTATGTAGGGAACGTGGATAAAGCCGCCGCGCACCGCCGGGAACTCTTTCTCAATCAGGTAGTGCAGCTGGTACATGATGTGGTTGCAGACGAAGGTGCCGGCGGTGTTGGAGACCGCCGCCGGAATGCCGTTCTCCTTGATGCGCTGCACCATCCCCTTGAGGGGCAGACGGGAGAAGTAGGCCGGAGCGCCATCGGCCTGAATCACTTCATCGATGGGCTGCTGCTGCTCGTTGTCGGGGATGCGGGCGTCGTCGAGGTTGATGGCGACGCGCTCCGGGGTAATGGCGAAGCGGCCGCCCGCCTGACCGACGTTGATCACCACGTCGGGCTGGTGCTGGCGCATCAGCTCTGCCAGCAGGGTGGCTGACTTGCCAAAGACGGTGGGGATCTGCGCCTTGATCACGGTGGCGTCCAGAATTGTCTCTGGCAGGCGCTTGACCGCCTCCCATGCCGGGTTGATGGGCTCGCCGCCGAAGGGGTCAAAACCGGTAATCAGTACTTTCATCATCTTCTCCCGAATGGTCAGAATGCCCAGAAATACATGAGTGCGATATGGATCAGCACCAGCGTCAGCGCCATCGGCACCTGCACCTTGATCACCTTGTTGAGATCCTTCATCTCCAGCAGGGCGGCGGGCAGGGCGTTGAAGTTGGCGGCCATGGGGGTCATCAGGGTGCCGCAGAAGCCGGCGGTCATCGCCAGCGCACCGGCCACCACCGGGTCACCGCCCTGGGCAATGACGAAGGGGATGCCGATGCCGGCGGTGATGACCGTGAAGGCGGCATAGGCGTTGCCCATGATCATGGTGAAGACCATCATGCCGAGGCAGTAGGCCACCACACCGACGAAGGGGCTGCCGACCGGCACCACGGTGGAGATCCCGTGGGAGATGACATCGCCGACGCCGGACTTGTTGAAGATCACCCCGAGCGCAGCCAGCAGTTGCGGCAGAATGCCGGTGATGCCGACCTGCTGGATCATCCGGTCGGAGTCACCCACCACGGTAGCGGGGGTGGCACGAGTCAGCAGTACCGTGATGACGAAGGCGATGACCGCTGCCAGACCGATACCGACTTGACCGCCAAGGGGGGTGAACTGGGCGATCACCACCGCCAGCACGGCCAGCAGGATGCAGGGGAGGAAGATCCGGTTGCCGATGCGGTTGGCGTGGGTCTGGGACTCCTCCTCGCTCGCCTGCTCAAGCTTGCCGATCTTCACCTGCTTGAGCAGGGTAATGACCCCCATGGCGAGGATCAGCACGCCATTGATGACGTTGGGGATATAGCTGCCGAAGGCGAACAGCACACCCAGGATGGTCCAGAACAGGGCTGTACCGATCTTGGCCGGGTGGTTGGAGTCACGCAGGACGCGCCAGGCGCTGCTGAACAGGATGACGCCGATCAGCACATAAAAGAATTCGAGCATGTTGGGGATGAGGGTCGCCATTATTGTTGCCCCTCCTTGTCGCTGCTCACGGTATATGTCTTGGCCATCTGACGGTCAAACCACATATTGGAAGCGGCCACCATCAGCAGGGCGATAATGGCGATCGGCATGGATGCCTTGGCAATATCGACGGCAGAGACGCTATATCCAAGAGATTCAAACGTACCGACGATCAGCAATACCCCGGCGGAGGCGACGAAGGTATTCTGGGCAAAGAAGTTGCCGTAGTTTTCGGTGGCCGAAACCCGCGCCTTGATATATTCCTCATCCTCTTCGCTTAATTTGCCGTGCACCTTGGTGGCGGCTGCCTGAGTCATGGGATTGACCAGCGGACGAATAAACTGGGTGTGACCCTGAACCCGCACCGAGAAGAGACCGGCCAGTTCGCGGATAAACATATAGAGGGTCATGAACTTGCCCGGGGTGAGCTTCTTGATCCGCTCGATCAGGGTGACTGCCTGCTGTTTGAGACCGTAGCGTTCGCAGATGCCGATCATCGGCAGGGTCAGCAGAAACAGCGTCACCATGCGGTTGGAGACGAAGGCTTCCCCCAGCAGGGAGAGGCAATCGGTCATGGAGAGACCGGAGACCAGCGCCGTGGTGACGGCGGCCACCAGCACGACAGCCAGGGTGTCGAGTTTGAAATAAAAACCCAACAAAATAATAAGAATGCCGCTCAGTTTAATCCATTCCAATTAGCCACCTCGTTAAAGTGAATATTTATGTGTAATTTTGGGTAGCCGAGTTGTTTATCACCAGACTCCGGGGATGGCAACAAATAATCACCTTGGTGGGATTCGTTTGGTTTTTAATTGCGGTTTGCTGTTGGTTTATTGCTCTCTGGTCAATGGTGAATCCCGTTATTTTGGCGCTATTTCGTTTCACCTTAATCAGCTGTAGCAATCATTGCCGGTGCCTGTGTGGCAAGGCAGAACTGACAACATGGCTATTATTTGTTGCGTTATTGGTAGGGGCGGGTGCAGCTTCGCAATATATTGGCAACAACCAAGCGGCGGTATTTTTATGGCCGCGAAGGTGGCGTTGGGATATTAACTGGAAAGGGAAAACAAGCCGGTGGCGAAGGCGTTTCGCCACCGGTGCGGGGTCAGTGACTCTGTTTGACCCAGATAAGCTGGTCGGTAGCAAAGCCCAGCGATTTCGCTTTGGCGACCAGCGCATCCACCTTCGCCTTGGGCGGGTTGGGTGAGCGGGAGAGGATCCAGAGGTAGTCGTGGTTGTAGCTGGTTACCAGCGAGAGCTGGTAATCGGGGTCGAGGTCGATGACGTTGTAGCCGCCATAGAAGGGGCCGAAGAAGCTCACCTTGAGCCGCGCCTCGTCAGGGCTGCCGACGAAGTAGGCCTTGCCTTCGGCTTCGCGCCAGCTGCCATCGCTCTGCTTGCCGCGGTTGAGCA
>NZ_CAWNWX010000063.1:44905-56619 GCF_963878195.1 Aeromonas sp. HMWF016 | reverse complement strand
TCACGCAGGCTGTAGGTGGCGCTCACCTGCTCCAGCCCGCGCTCGAAACCGTGGTCGAGGCGGGCAATCTCGTACCAGGTGCCGAGATAGCGGTCGAGCTGGAAGCCGGTGACGGGGCGGATGCCGTCGGCGAGGCCGGTGCAGGCCGTCAGCAGCCAGACGGTAAACAAACAAAGCAGTGAACGCATAGGTAATCCCTCTCTCGTTATCCCTCTATGATGCGAAGCTGGCCATCCCGAAAGCGGGAGGCCTGATCTGTCGGCGTGCTGCCGAAGAACCGTTTGTACTCCCGGCTGAATTGGGAGTTGCTCTCGTAACCGACTCTGGCGGCGGCCGCCCCCGCCTTGATGCCGTCGTGCAGCATCATCAGGCGCGCCTTGTGCAGGCGAAACGACTTGATGTACTGCAACGGCGAGGTGGCAGTGACCGCCTTGAAGTGGTGGTGAAAGGCGGAGACGCTCATGTTCACCTCCCGCGCCAGCTCCTCCATGGTGAGGTTGTCGGCGTAGCGCTGCTCTATCATACGCAGCACCCGGGCAATCTGGCCCACATGATTGTGGCGGTTGGCGAGCGCCTGCAACGCCGGGCCGCCCCCTTCGGTGAGGGCGTGAAACAGCATCTCTCGCACCGTCTGCGGCCCCAGTACCTTGGCGTGCAGCGGATTATCCATCAGCTCGATCAGCCGCTCGGCGGCGCAGAACATGGTCTCCGACAGGGGGACCGAGTGCACGCCGCTCTTTTGCGGAGCGAGGGCGGGCAGGGCATCGCCCAGCTCCAGCAACAGCTCCTGCAGGATGACCAGATCGATCTCGATGGTGAAGCCGATCAGGGGCTGCTCGGGGGAGGCGAAACACTCGCACTCGCAGGGCAGCGGCAGGGTCATCAGCAGGTAGTGGTTGGGGTCGTAGCGAAATACCTGATCCGCCAGATAGCCCACCTTGTGCCCCTGCAGGATCACGATCATCCGCGGCTGGTAGAGCACCGGAGTGCGGCCGTGGTACTCGGTGGTGTAGATGAAGTTGACCTGTTTCACCGGTGACGGGGAGATGCCGGGGGTGGTGACGTGGCGGGCCACTCTGGCGGCGAGGTCGCTGTAACGGTTTTGCATGGGGGCTCTTTGATTCGACTGTTCCGGTTTTCGCTGCTTTGTAGAAATAGGCAAGAATCAAGCAGGATTTTGTCTTGATGGTAGGGTTGTTCTGGAGAAAAATGCAATCACGATTTCGCGGCCAGGCCGCCCTGACTATCAGAAGAAGGCAATGTCGATGAACAACTTTACTCTCCATACCCCGACCAAAATCCTGTTCGGCCAGGGGCAGATCGCCCAGCTGCGCGACCAGCTCCCGAGCGATGCCCGTGTCATGATCACCTACGGTGGCGGCAGCGTGGTACGCAGCGGCCTGCTGGAGCAGATCCGCAGCGAACTGGCTGGCTTCACCCTGTTTGAATTTGGCGGCATCGAGCCGAACCCGGCCTACGAAACCCTGATGGGTGCCGTGGAGCTGGCCCGTGCCGAGCGGGTCGACTTCCTGCTGGCCGTTGGCGGTGGTTCAGTGCTCGATGGCACCAAGTTTATCGCCGCTGCCGCGCACTACGATCCGGCCAGGGATCCCTGGCACATTCTCGAGACCGTCGGAAGCGAAGTGCGCTCCGCCATCCCGCTCGGTTCGGTGCTGACCCTGCCGGCGACCGGTTCCGAAATGAACATGGGTGCCGTCATCACCCGTCGCAGCAGTGGCGACAAGGTGCACTTCTTCTCGCCGTTCGTGATGCCGCGCTTTGCCGTGCTCGATCCGGTGCTCACCTACACCCTGCCCGAGCGTCAGGTGGCGAACGGAGTGGTGGATGCTTTCGTCCACATCGTGGAGCAGTACCTCACCTATCCGGTCAACGCCAAGGTGCAGGATCGTTTCGCCGAAGGCTTGCTGCTGACCCTGATCGAAGAGGGCCCCAAGGCGCTGGCCGAGCCGCACAACTACGAGGTGCGCGCCAACATCATGTGGAGTGCCACCATGGCGCTGAACGGCCTGATCGGTGCCGGTGTGCCGCAGGACTGGGCCACCCACATGCTGGGTCACGAGCTGACCGCCCTGCACGGCCTTGACCATGCCCAGACTCTGGCGGCCGTGCTGCCCGCTCTGCTGCAGGCCAAGCGCAAACAGAAGCATGCCAAGCTGCTGCAATACGCAGAGCGGGTGTGGGGTCTGCGCAGCGGCAGCGAAGCGGAGCGCATCGACGATGCCATCGCCGCGACCCGCGACTTCTTCGAGCGGATGGGGGTCAAGACCCGGCTGCGCGACTACGGTCTCAACGATCTGGGTATCGATACCCTGATCGGCAAGCTGGGTGAGCACGGCATGAGCCGTCTGGGTGAGCACGGCGATATCGATCTGGTGCAGAGTCAGCATATTTATGAAGCTGCCTGGTAAAAGCCTCTGATCGGGCGCCAACCGGCGAAACGATTGAATATCGAGGGCCGCCTCCTGCCAGCTGGCGGGAGTGCGGCCCTGTCATTGTTGTGAAATTGTTATTTTTCGGCCTTTGCCGCAGCCGTACAGAGCTCCGGCGCATTTAGTAAGAACAAAAAACGCTAAGATAGAGAGCCGGTGAAACATTTTTTTTGACTGGTTGGATCACTTTTTTCAGCCGTTTTTACTGGTATAAGCCTCTAATTTGGTTTGTTTTTTTTAATCCTCGGCGGGGATGGGCTGAAATCTGTACGCGTGCTGTCGGGCGTGCGGTTGTAATAAAACTCCAAAATTTGATACTAATCACCTTCGCGCCTGAAAAGCGGGGGCCTGACCATGACAGGAGGTTGAGGTAAAGCCTACTGATTTTCATAACAAAGAGCCCAAGACCTGCACTTTGGTCATGTCTTGTTTCGCCAGAAATGAGACACTGGGCAGCGATTGTTTATTAACCATCAGGGAATAGTCATGCAGATTGGAATACCGAGAGAGAGTCTCGTCGGTGAGACCCGGGTCGCAGCGACCCCGGCTACCGTCGAGCAGCTGAAAAAGCTCGGCTTCGAGGTCGCCATCGAGACCGGCGCAGGCCTGTCGGCCAGCTTCGATGATGCCGCCTTCGAGGCTGCCGGTGCCAGCGTGGTGCCGAATGTCTGGCAAGCCGACCTTATCTTCAAGGTCAATGCGCCGACCGATGCCGAGATCGCACAAATTAAAGATGGCGCCACTCTGATTAGCTTCATCTGGCCTGCCCAGAACCCCGAGCTGGTCAAGAAGCTGTCCGAGCGCAACATCAATGTAATGGCGATGGATATGGTGCCGCGGATCTCCCGTGCCCAGTCCCTCGATGCCCTCTCCTCCATGGCCAACATCGGTGGCTATCGTGCCGTTGTTGAAGCTGCGCACCAGTTCGGTCGCTTCTTCACCGGCCAGATCACTGCTGCCGGTAAAGTGCCGCCTGCCAAGGTGCTGGTGATCGGTGCCGGCGTAGCCGGTCTGGCTGCCATCGGTACTGCCGGTTCCCTCGGTGCCATCGTGCGTGCCTTCGATACCCGTCTGGAAGTGGCCGAGCAGATCGAGTCCATGGGTGGCGAGTTCCTCAAGCTCGACTTCGGTGGCGAAGATGGCGCATCCAGCGATGGTTACGCCAAAGTCATGTCCGATGAGTTCATCAAGGCCGAGATGGAGCTGTTTGCCCAGCAGGCCAAAGAGGTGGACATCATCATCACCACCGCCCTGATCCCGGGCAAGCCGGCTCCCAAGCTGATCACCAAAGAGATGGTCGACAGCATGAAGCCGGGCTCCGTCATCGTGGACATGGCCGCTCAGGCCGGCGGCAACTGTGAATACACAGTGCCGGGTGAACTGCATGTCACCGCCAACGGCGTCAAGGTGATCGGTTACACCGATCTGCCGGGTCGCCTGCCTGCCCAATCCTCCCAGCTCTACGGTACCAACCTGGTCAACCTGATGAAGCTGATGTGCAAGGAGAAGGACGGCAACGTCGCCATCGACTTCGAAGATGTGGTGCAGCGCAATATGACGGTGATCCAGGCCGGTGAAGTGACCTTCCCGCCGCCCGCCATCTCCGTCTCTGCTGCCCCGCAGAAACCGGCCGCCGCCAAACCGGCAGCCAAGAAGGAAGAGGCCAAGCCTTCCAACAAGAAGTTCGTGTTCGGTGCCCTCGGCATCGCCGCCTTCGGCTGGATCGCGTCCGTTGCCCCGGCAGCCTTCCTCTCCCACTTCACCGTATTCATCCTGGCCTGTGTGGTCGGTTACTACGTGGTGTGGAACGTCTCTCACGCCCTGCACACGCCGCTGATGTCGGTCACCAATGCCATCTCCGGCATTATCGTGGTCGGCGCCCTGCTGCAGATCGGGCAAGGGTCGACCCTGGTTACCGCGCTGGCGTTTGTCGCCGTGCTGATTGCCAGTATCAACATCTTCGGCGGCTTCACCGTCACTCAGCGCATGCTGAAGATGTTCCGTAAGGATTAAGGGGGTTTAACGTGTCTCAAGGACTGGTAACAGCATCCTATATCGTTGCCGCCGTGCTCTTCATCCTCAGTCTCGCGGGACTGTCGAAGCAAGAGACGGCCAAACATGGCAACCTGTTCGGTATCGCGGGTATGGCCATCGCCCTGATCGCGACCGTGTTCAACCCGGAGACCAGTGGCGTTCACTGGATCATTCTGGCCATGGTGATCGGTGGTGCCATCGGCGTGCGTCTGGCGCTCAAGGTCGAGATGACCGAGATGCCCGAGCTGGTGGCCGTGCTGCACAGCTTCGTGGGTATGGCGGCCGTGCTGGTGGGCTTCAACAGCTTCATCGATCTGCACCCGTCTGCCCCTGCTGAAGTGGTGGTGTCCGTGGGTTCCAATCTGGACGCCACTCTGGCAGCCGCTCGCGCGGCGTTCGAGCAGGCAGCCAGCGTCGCCCAGGTCGAGCACCTGACCGGCGCCATGCTGAACATCCATCTGGTCGAGATCTTCCTCGGCGTCTTCATCGGTGCGGTGACCTTCACCGGTTCCGTGGTGGCGTTCGGCAAGCTGCGTGGTCTCATCTCCTCCAAGCCACTGATGCTGCCGCACCGCCACAAGCTGAACCTGCTGGCCGTGGTCGCTTCTCTGGCCCTGATGGTTTACTTCGTCAACGCCGGTGGCTCTACCTTCGCTCTGCTGGTGATGACCCTGATCGCCTTCGCCTTTGGCTGGCATCTGGTTGCCTCCATCGGCGGTGCCGACATGCCGGTGGTGGTCTCCATGCTGAACTCCTACTCCGGTTGGGCGGCAGCGGCGGCGGGCTTCATGCTCTCCAACGACCTGCTGATCGTGGTGGGTGCGCTGGTAGGTTCCTCCGGTGCGATCCTCTCTTACATCATGTGTAAGGCGATGAACCGCTCCTTCATCTCTGTTATCGCCGGTGGCTTCGGCTCCGATGGCGTGGCCTCCACGGCTGATCAGGAGATGGGCGAATACCGCGAAACCAGCGCCGAGGAAGTGGCTGACCTGCTGAAGAACTCCAGCTCCGTCATCATCACCCCGGGCTACGGCATGGCGGTGGCGCAGGCCCAGTATCCGGTTGCCGAGATCACCCAGAAGCTGCGTGACCGCGGCGTCAAGGTGCGCTTCGGTATCCACCCGGTTGCCGGTCGTCTGCCTGGCCACATGAACGTGCTGCTGGCGGAAGCGAAAGTACCGTATGACATCGTGCTGGAAATGGACGAGATCAACGAGGACTTCGCCGATACCGACACCGTGCTGGTGATTGGTGCCAACGACACCGTCAACCCGGCCGCGATGGAAGATCCGGGCAGCCCGATCGCCGGTATGCCGGTACTGGAAGTGTGGAAAGCGCAGAACGTCATCGGCTTCAAGCGCTCCATGAACACTGGCTATGCCGGTGTCCAGAACCCGCTGTTCTTCAAAGAGAATACCCAGATGCTGTTTGGCGATGCCAAGGCGAGCGTCGAGGCAATCCTGAAAGCACTGTAAGTGCCATTCAGAGAGTGGATATCAAGGAGGCTTTGGCCTCCTTTTTTATTGCTGATCCCTTGTATATCCTCAATCCATACGGACCGTGAGGGATCTCCATGATGTGGTGTCAGGGTTGGCGAAGGATCGGGTTGTACGGCTGGCTGCTGGCCTCCCTGCTTGGTGCCGGTTTGGCGGTTGCGGCGGACAAACCGCCGACCCTGACGCTGCTGACCGAGCTGTGGCCGCCCTACGTGATGCGTGATGATGGTGGTCGACTGGTGGGAGCCGATCTCGATCTGGCTTGCACCGTGCTGCAGCAGCTTGGCTATCGCACCGAAGTCAAAGTGCTGCCCTGGAAGCGGGTATTGCAGCAGGCGATGCTGCGCGAAGGAGATGCGGTGATCGATATCTTCTATGTCGAGGCCCGCAAGAGCTGGCTCCACTATCCCGAGGAGCCGCTCTCCTACAGTGGCGAGGTGCTCTTCTATCCGGTTGATCGTCCACTCCACGTTGCCCAGCTGGCCGACCTCAAGGGGTTGCGGGTCGGCATTCAGGCCGACTATGCCTACAGCAAATCCTTCCTGACCGATACCGGGGTGATCCGGGTGCCGATGACGGGGGAGGGGAATGCCGTCAAGCAGCTCCACCTGATGATGGCGGGCAGGCTGGACGGAGTGGTGCTGAACGAGCTGGTCGGGCGTTACTTACTGCACACCCAGGGGCTGCAAGATCAGGTGAGCCACGGCTCCTATATGTTGACTGACGATAGCCGCAACTTTCTCGGATTTACCCACAAGCCAGGCCACGATCAGCTGGCTATCCGTTTCTCTGCCGCCCTGAAACAGTTCAAGCAGACCCCCGCCTACAAGCAGCTGCTGGCCCGCTATCACCTCTAGGCGGGCCCGCCCTCTGTGCGTTGCCTCACAATTTGTCGCACTTTGTTAAAAGACGGGCATAATGGCGCTGAAAAAAGCGATATTGCGCAACTTAATTTGATTTTATCGATATTAGGATCAAATCCAGTTGATTTGCATGGGGCTGCCATCAGGCTGCTACCTCTCTCGCGACGCCGTTGTGGCGCGCCCCGAATTGATGCTGACCCCGGGTCACCCTTTTTTGCCATGCTGTTGCCTGTAGCGATGACAGGCATTGCGCCACCAAGATGAGATTGCACAGATGAAAGCACAATGGACCGACTTTATTACCCTGCTCAAGCGTGAAGTGGTGCCGGCCCTTGGCTGCACCGAGCCAATGTCGGTCGCCCTGGCTGCGGCCAACTGCCGCAAGCTGCTGGGGCAGGATCCGACCCGTATCAGTGTCTGGGTCAGCGGCAACCTGTTCAAGAACGGCATGGGGGTCGGGGTGCCGGGTACCGGCATGATCGGTCTGCCGGTGGCCGCTGCGGTCGGCATCACCGGTGGTAACCCGGATGCCGGGCTGGAGGTGCTCAAGACTCTCACGTCAGATCAGGTGGAAGCAGCCAAGGCGCTGCTGCCCGCCATCAAGGTGGATGTGAAGGATGTGCCGGACGTGCTCTACGCCGAGGTGCTGGCCGAGGTGGATGGCCACAGCGCCCGGGTGGTGATCTGCACCGACCACACCCGCATCATCCTGATGGAGAAGGATGGCGAGGTGCTGATGCAGCAGGACAACGCTCCCGGCGTGCAGATCCAGGCTGCTCCTTCCAGCAAGCCCGCCATGACCCTGCGCGAGATCGTTGATTTTGCCCTGCAGGTACCGCTGGCCGAGATCGACTTCATCCGGGAGGCGGCCACCATGAATCAGGCGCTGGCGGACGAAGGGTTGCAGGGGTATGGCCTGCGCATCGGTAAGATCCTCACCGAGCAGGTGGAGCGCAAGCTGCTCTCCGATGACCTGATGACCCTGGCGATGCGCCTCTCTTCCGCCGCTTCCGATGCACGGATGGATGGCGCCATGCTGCCCGCCATGTCCAACTCGGGCTCCGGCAATCAGGGCATTGCCGCCACCATGCCGGTAGTCGCCGCCGCCCGCTTCCTCAAGGTGAGCGACGAGCAGCTGACCCGGGCGCTGGTGATGAGCCATCTGGTGGCCATCTACATCAAGACCTATCAGAACAAGCTGTCGGCCCTCTGCGCCGCCAGCACAGCTGCCATGGGCTCCGGCGCGGCCATCACCTGGCTGCTGGGCGGTCAGTTCGAGCAGATTAGCCACTGCATCAACAACATGATTGGCGATGTCTCCGGCATCATCTGTGACGGCGCCGGCAGCGCCTGCTCCATGAAGGTCTCCACCTCCACCTCGGCGGCGGTGAAATCCTCGCTGATGGCCATCAACAATCTGCATGTGCCCCAGAGCGAAGGGATCGTCTCCGACGATGTGGACCAGACTATTGCCAATCTGGGCCGCCTCTCCAAAGAGGGGATGCTGGATACGGATATCGAGATCATCAACATCATGCGAGCGAAACAGCAGAAGCCGTAAGTTTGTACAAACAAAGGGGGCATAGACCCCCTTGTTTATGTCGTGACGGGTCAGGCCGTCCGACACGGTTGCTAGGGCATGCGTCGTGCTTGCTCTTGTTTCCCGGGCATTGCCCGCTTTTTGGGGGGGTCATCTCATGACACTTAGCGTTATAGGTAATCTGGCCATTGCGGCCTTCTTGCTGTTCTTCCTCTATCGGTTGCAGCAAAAACATGTGAGCTTCACCCGCCGGGTGTTTGCCGGTCTGGGGCTGGGTATCCTGTTCGGCGCGGCCCTGCAGCTGCTCTACGGAGCGGGTTCTGCTGTGATTGGCCAGACCATCGACTATCTCGATATCGTCGGTAGCGGCTATGTGAAGCTGCTGCAGATGATCATCATCCCGCTCATCATGGTCTCCATCATCAGCGCCATCCTCAAGCTCAACGGCGGTACCGCCCTTGGCAAGATCAGCGCCATGACCATTGGCGTATTGATCTTCACCACTGCCATCGCTGCAGGGGCTGGCATCCTGATGTCCAACCTGTTTGGTCTGACGGCGGAAGGGCTCACTGCCGGTGCTGCAGAAAGCGCTCGTGGTGCGGCGCTGCAGAGCACCCTCGGCAGCGTCGAGAGCATGTCCTTTGCCAAGATGGTGCAGGAGTTCATTCCGGCCAACCCCTTCCTCGACATGACCGGCGGTCGCAAGACCTCCACCATTGCTGTGGTGATCTTCTCCATCTTCATCGGTCTGTCGGCGACCGGCATCGCCCGCAAGAAGCCGGAGATCTTCGCCAGCTTCAGCCACTTCATCGCCGTGGCCCATGCCATCGTGATGCGGATGGTGACCCTGGTGCTGCGCCTGACGCCGTTCGGCGTGCTGGCCCTGATGACCAAGGTGGTTTCCGGCTCCAACTACGCTGACATCATCAATCTGCTCAGCTTCGTCATGGCCTCTTACGGCGCCATCGCCATCATGTTCGCCGTGCACCTGCTGCTGGTCGGCATGGTCGGCATCAACCCGCTGCGCTTCCTGAAGAAGATCACTCCGGTGCTGGCGTTTGCTTTCACCTCCCGTACCAGCGCGGGCTCCATCCCGATGAACGTGCAGACCCAGACCAAGTCGCTGGGTATTCCGGAAGGGATCGCCAACTTCGCCGCCTCCTTCGGTTCCACCATCGGCCAGAACGGCTGTGCCGGTATCTATCCGGCGATGCTGGCGGTGATGATTGCCCCGACTGTCGGGGTCAACCCGATGGATCCCGGCTTCATCATGACCCTGATCGCCATTATCACCGTCAGCTCCTTCGGGGTGGCCGGGATTGGTGGTGGTGCTACCTTTGCTGCGCTGATCGTGCTCTCCGCGCTGGACTTCCCGGTGGCGCTGGCCGGTCTGCTGATCTCCATCGAGCCGCTGATCGACATGGGCCGCACCGCGCTGAACGTCTCCGGCTCCATCACCGCAGGGACGGTCACCAGCCGCCTGATGGGCGAAACAGACATGCATGTGTTCAACAGCGATCACGAAGTGAGTCTGGACGGCGAAGAGTCCACCATCTGATCCGCTGTGGGAGGGGCAACCTTCCCGCCATCAACCACAGGGAGTGCATGCCCTCCCTGCGTCATTTACAGGAGCAACTATGAGAATCGTGATCATCGGTGGCGAAGCCGCCGGTATGAGTGCGGCCGCCAAAGCGCGCCGACTGGCCAAAGAGGCCGAAATCGTGGTGTATGAAGCCTCCGAGGTGATCTCCTTCGGCGCCTGCGGCCTGCCCTACTTCGTCGGCGACGAGTTTCAGGAGCCCGGCTACATGGCCGAGTTCACCCCGGAGCAGTTCGCCGCCAAGGGGATCGAGGTCAAGATTGGCCACCGGGTGCTGAGTCTGGATGCTGCCGCGCAGACGCTGACTGTCGAGCACAACGGCGACACCTTCACCGACCATTACGATCGGTTGATGATCGCCACCGGTGCCCGCGAAGTGATGCCCCCCATCCCCGGTTTGCAGCAGCAAGGGGTATTCGGTCTGCGCCGGATGGCCGATGGGCTGGCGCTGAAGGCGGCGGTACAAGACAAGAACAATCGCCGCGCCGTGGTGATCGGCTCCGGCTTTATCGGGCTGGAGGTGGTCGAGGCGCTGGTCCATCAGGGCAAAGAGGTGCGTCTCATCGAGCTGGCGGATCGGGTCATCCCCGGTGCGTTTGATGGCGAGATCACCCAGCACATCGAAACCGAACTGCGCGAGCAGGGGGTCTCTCTCCATCTGGGTGAGCGAGTTGAAGCGCTGCTGGGGGATGGCCGGGTGACCGGCGTGCGAACCAGCCAGGGCGAGTTCGAAGCCGATATCGTGGTGGTTTGCACCGGGGTCAAGCCCAACACCGAGTTTCTGGCCAATACCGGCATCGAGCTGCTCGGCAACGGCGCCATCAAGGTGGACCGGCAGGGGCGCAGCTCGCTGGCCAACGTCTGGTCGGCTGGCGACTGTGCCAGCGTCTGGCACAGCGTGAAGCAGCAGCAGGTCTATGTGCCGCTCGCCACCATCGCCAACAAGCTGGGGCGCATGGTGGGCGAGAACCTGGCGGGGGCCGAGCAGACGTTCCCGGGCACCCTCGGCTCTGCCGCGCTCAAGGTGCTGGGGCTGGAGGCGGGCCGTACCGGTCTCTCCGAGCAGGAAGCCAGGGCGATGGGGATCGACTATCGCACCGTGGTGATCAAGGACAAGTGCCACACCAACTACTGCCCGGGTCAGTCCGACATTCACGTCAAGCTGGTCTACGAGGCTGGCAGCAAGCGGCTGCTGGGCGGCCAGATCCTCGGTCGCAAGGGGGCGGTACACCGCATCGATGCGCTGGCGGTCGCCATCACCATGGGGGTGACCACCGAGCAGCTCGGCATGCTGGACTTTGCCTACGCGCCACCCTTCTCCCGCACCTGGGATGCCCTGAACGTGGCGGGTAACGTCGCCAGGTAACGGGCGCTGGTCAGGCGGAAAATGAGAAGAGGCGGCACAGGGTGCCGCCTCTTCTTTTTACTTAAAACTGCCTCAGGGATCGGTAGGGGGCTCTTGCTGCTCCGGCTTGTCAGTTGCCGATTTGCTGCCGACCAGCACGGCGCCGAAGAAGATAAGCGCAACACCAGCCGCCTTGCTCGCCACCAGCGGTTCGGCAAAGGCCGGCATGCTCACCGCCAGTAGATAGACCAGCCCGTAACTGGTGCTGAGTAGCGGGTAGGCGATATTGAGCGGGGTGGAGTGCAGCGCCGCCAGCCAGCAGAGCAGCGACAACCCGTAGCAGAGGATGCCGATGGCGATGGTGAGGAGTGGCAGGGGGTGAGCCA
>NZ_CAWNWX010000063.1:0-44889 GCF_963878195.1 Aeromonas sp. HMWF016 | reverse complement strand
CACCAGCACTATGCTGCCCAGTACGTAGAGATAACCCTTCATAACAGACCTCCCAGCAGCAGGGCGCCGACAATGATGGCGGCAGCCCCCAGCCAGTTGCGGCTGCTCACCGGCTCGCGGAAAAAGAGGCGCGAGCCGAGCAGCACCAGCACCAGATTGATGCTGAGCATGGGGTAGGCCATGCTCAGCGGCAGCCGTTGCAACAGGTAGATCCAGAGCAGCATGCCGCTGCCAAGGGCTGCAATGCTCCCCAGCAACCAGGGGGAGGCGAGCTTCTGCCAGTGGTCGTGCGGTGTGCGTTGCCAGCTGATGACCGCCTGCTTTTGCAACATCTGGCCCGCACTGGTGAGGAGGCTGACCAGCAGGAGGAGCAGGATATCCATCAACGATTCCCGTGGTAGACGAGCAGGGTGAAGCGGTGGCTGCGGATGGTCTTGTCTGCCGGAGGCAGCGCGGCGATCTGCTCGCCATCATCGGTGCGCAGCAGCAGGGCGACTTGCCCCTCCTGGCGTGCCTGTGCCAGCCAGTTCGGGAACTCCTCTTGCGTGACGTAGCGCCCCTTGCCCTGAGGATAGCCAAGGCCATATCTCAGCTCGCCCATGCTGTCGAACAGGTTGACCTCGCTGCGTTTGGTCTCCCAGGCGATGGAGGAGGCGGTACCTACCTCGTTGGCCAGCAGTGTGTGGGATTCCATCAGGATCTCCCGGTTGGCCTTGATGAAGTGCTCCGGCAGTTTGGAGTCCACCAGCGATAATGGCAGCGCCAGCGGCAGGGCGACGGCCAGCACCATGGGACAGAGGGCACTCAGCTGCCAGCTGCGGACGGGAGCCACCAGCTGGATAAAGCCGAGCAGTGACCAGCTGGCGAAGATCGCCATGGCAATGGCCAGCTTGCCCATCTCGTAGCGGCCGTAGACCGCATGTTGGGGCGAGAAGGCCAGTACCGCCAGCACCCCCACGCAGACAAGACCGAACAGGCCGTTGATCCAGGCGTTGAGGCGAAATGGCTGATCGCGCTCCTCCCTGAGAGCATTGACCGCGCTGTTGGCGAGCAGGATGGCCAGCGGGGCGAAGCAGGGCAGGATATAGGTGAGCAGCTTGCCCTTGGCGATGCTGAAGAAGATAAAGGGCAGTACCAGCCAGGCCAGTAGATAGAGAGTCTGCTGGCCGATCTTGCGCTCCTGCCACCCCTGCTTCAGTGCGCCCGGCAGCAGCCCCAGCCAGGGCAGGGTGCCGAGCAGTCCCATCGGCAGGTAGTACCAGAAGGGGGACTTGTGCTGGGCATCTTCCGAGGCGAAGCGCTGGATGTGCTCAATCCAGAAGAAGTAGTGCCAGTAGTCCGGCTCCCGCTGATGAACGGCGATGGCCCAGGGAGCGGCCAGCAGCGCGGCGCCCAGTATGGCCAGCGGCCCGAAGCGGACCAGTTCGAGCAGGCGTCCCTGGGTCAGCATATATGGGACAAGCACGATTACCGGCACCGCCAGCGCGATGAAGCCCTTGGTGAGGAAGCCCATGCCGCAGGCGAGGCCGAACAGCAGATAGCCCGCCATCCTGCGGCCGGGCGGCCCCTCCTGCCGGATGAGGTAGAAGCTCACCATGGCGGCGTTGAGCCAGAGGGTCACCATGGCATCCAGCACGCTGTAGGTGCCGATGCCGTAGACGATCAGGGTCGAGAGATAGATCAGGCTGGCGAACCACGCCTTGCGCCGGCACTGCCAGAGCTGGAGGGTAAACCAGAAGACCAGCAACGCGCTCAGCCCGGTCGAGGCGGCCGAGGCGAAGCGGACGGCAAAATTGCTCTCGCCGAACATCAGCTGGCTGAGGCTGTTGAACCAGTAACCTGCGATGGGTTTCTCGAAGTAGCGCAGGCCGAGGAAGTGGGGCACCACCCAGTCACCTGTAGTGACCATCTCCCGGCTGATCTCGGCATAACGGTTCTCGTCCGGGCTCCACAGCATCCGCTGGTTGAGCGGCAGCAGGTAAAAGAGCAGAAAGAAAAGGGGCAGGGCCCATCGGGTCATCTTCATGAGATCCTCGGTTGCAATCTGGTGAGCTGGTTCATGGGGTGGCCTTGCAGCCGAGCCACCCTTCGCGACCCGGCAGGGTGCCGCGCAGCAGGTGACCGGTCGGTAGTTGAGTCGGGTCGGGTGGGAGCAGCTCGCCAAGGGGGACGAAACGGATACCGCGCGCTTTGGCCTCGCCGAGCAGGGCATCGAACTGATCCGCCATTACGATCCCCTCCACCTCGGCGTGGATGGTGTAGACATGGGGGCCCGGTTGCGGCGCCGCGGTCAGCTGATCCAGCAGGAAATGGTTGAAACCGTCGACCGTCACCTGATGCCCCACCACCTCGTCAAAGGTGGGCAGGTTGACCGGGATCTGCGGGGTGCCGGGCCGTCCATCCTCCAGAATGGGACGGAACAGGCCGCAGCCACGACAGTCGCTGTTGTAGCGAAAGCCGAACTGCTCCTTGGCCTGGGTGGTGAGCGAATCAGCCCGCCAGCCAGCGGCGGCGGAGCAATCTACCTCTCGCCCCAGAATGTTGCTCAGGGCATCGACTCCGAGCCGGGTCTGACGGATCAGCTCGGTCTCATCCCAGCGGCCGGTGTTGGCCTGCCAGCCGTGGTGATCCCAAGCGTGCAGCCCCACCTCATGGTGCGCCTGATCGGTGTCGCGCATCAGGGACCCGAGCTGCTTGCCGATGGACTTGCCGGGCCAGGCGGTACCGGCCAGCAGGATATCGAGTCCATACAGAGATGCTGCGTTGGAACGCAGCATCTTGAGCAGGAAGCGGGGCTTGAGCAGGCGCCACAGGTGGCGCCCCATGTTGTCGGGACCGACCGAGAAGAAGAAACTCCCCTTCATCTGATGCCGGTCGAGCAGTTGCAGCAGGCGGGGCACCCCGTCACGGGTCCCCCTGAAGGTATCGACGTCGATCCGCAGACCCACCTCAGTCATGCTCGACTCCTGTGGTGACCGCCCCTTGCAGGAAGAAGTCCAGCGTCTTGCCGATGGTCTCTTCCATCTCGATGGTCGGTTCCCAGTCGATCAGCTTGCGGGCATTGCGGATGCTCGGACGACGGTGGGAGACATCCTGATAGCCGTCGCCGTAGAAGGACTTGCTCTCCACCAGCTTGAAGCCGGCGAACGGCGGGAAGTGGTCGCGCAGCGGGTGGGCATCGAACTTGGCGAGCAGCACCTCTGCCATCTCGCGAATGCTCGCCTCGTTGTCCGGGTTGCCGATGTTGATGATCTGGCCGTTGCAGCGATCGTCCCTGTTCTCGACGATGCGGAACAGGGCTTCGATGCCATCCTCGATATCGGTGAAGCAGCGCTTCTGGGCGCCGCCATCCACCAACTGGATCGGGGTACCGTCCACCAGATTGAGAATGAGCTGAGTGATGGCGCGGGAGCTGCCGATGCGGGCGGAGTCCAGACTGTCGAGGCGCGGCCCCATCCAGTTGAAGGGGCGGAACAGGGTGAAGTTTAGCCCCTCTTTCTTGCCGTAGGCCCAGATGACCCGATCCAGCAGCTGCTTGGAGACCGAATAGATCCAGCGCTGCTTGTTGATGGGGCCGACGATGAGGCGGGATTCATCTTCGTCGAAGCTGTGATCGTCGCACATCCCGTACACCTCGGAGGTGGAGGGGAAGATGATGCGCTTGTTGTACTTGACGCAGTAGCGGACGATCTTGAGGTTCTCCTCGAAATCGAGCTCGAACACGCGCAGCGGGTTACGGGTGTACTCGATGGGGGTGGCGATGGCCACCAGCGGCAGGATCACGTCGCACTTCTTGATGTGATACTCGATCCACTCGGTGTGGATGCTGATGTCCCCCTCCACGAAGTGGAAGTTGGGGTGACCGATGAAACGGTCCACCGCGCTGGATCCGATGTCGAGGCCATAGACCTCGTAGCCGCCATCCTTGAGCAGACGCTCGGTGAGGTGGTTGCCGATAAAGCCGTTGACGCCGAGGATCAGCACCCGGGTCAGGCGCGCCTTGCGCAGGGCATTGCTCGCCTTGGCGCCGATCTTCATTCCTTCGACCAGCCCCAGCTCGCGGGCCAGCTGGGCGCCGCGTACATAGAGCCCCCCTTCGGCCTGACCGGCCAGGATCTCCAGCACTCCTTCACCACAGGCCACGCGCAGCGGGTCGTGGGAAAGAATGGAGCCCGGCTGCTGGTCACTTTGGATTGCCAGCGGTTGCGCCTTCCAGACCGTCAGCTTGCGATCGCCGGCAAAGCTGAAGGCACCCGGATAGGGCTGGGTGACGGCGCGCACCAGATTGTTGAGCTCGCGGGCCGGGCGGTGCCAGTGCAGCTCGCCATCGGCCGGGGTGCGGCGGCCATAGTAGCTCGCCTTGCTCTCGTCCTGCGGGGTGAAGCGGCACTCCCCGCGCTTGAGTTTGACCAGCTCACCTTCCAGCAGGGCATGGGCAGCCTGGCGCACCTTGCCATGCAGGGTCAGCGCTGTGTCGTCGTCGGCAATGGTCACTGCCTGCTGGGCTACGATATCGCCGGCATCGGCACGGGCTGTCATCCGGTGCAGGGTGATGCCGGTCTCGGTCTCGCCATTGACCAGACACCAGTTGATAGGGGCTCGGCCGCGATAGGCGGGCAGCAGGGAGCCGTGCAGGTTGAAGGCACCGACGGTCGGGATATCGAGGATCTCCTGCTTGAGCATGTTGCGGTAGTAGAAGGAGAAGATGGCCTCGGGTGCCAGCTCGCGAATGCGCTCAATCCAGAGCGGATGGTTCACGTCTTCGGGGGAGAAGACCGGCAGATCGTGCTCGGCACAGAGCTGGGCGACCGAGTCGAAGAAGCGGTTCTCGCCCGGATCATCGGCGTGGGTGAAGACTGCCTGGATCTGATAGCCGGCCTGAAGCAGGGATTCGATACCGGTACAGCCGATATCGTGATAGGCAAAGACGACAACGTTCATGATTGAGTTTCCTGTTGCGAAGCATCCGGGGTGGAGCGAACGATTTGGTGAATGAAGTAGCGGGGGCGGGCGCGGACATCGGTATACATGCGGCCAATGTACTCACCCAGCAGCCCCATCCCGATCAGCTGCACGCCGACAAAGGTGAAGAGAATGGCAAACAGGGTGAAGACGCCGTCTGCTGCCCAGTCGGCGCCCATCAGCAGGCGCAGCAGGATCAGCAGGATCGAGAAGGTGAAGCCGATCCCCGCCACCACACTGCCGACGATGCTGAGCAGGCGCAGCGGGGCTGTGGTCATGCAGGTGACCAGGTCGTACATCAGGTTGATGAGGTGCATCAGGCCATATTTGGATTCGCCGTGGGCGCGCTCGGCGTGGCCCACCTCCAGCTCGGTGGTACGGCGGGCAAAGCTGTTGGCCAGAATGGGGATGAAGGTGCTGCGCTCCTGACAGCAGAGCATGGCGTCGATGATGTGGCGGCGATAGGCGCGCAACATGCAGCCGTAGTCGCTCATCTGGACGCCGGTCGCCCGCTGTACCGACTTGTTGATAAAGCGCGAGGCCGTCTTGCGAAACCATGAATCCTGCCGGTTGCGGCGGATGGTGCCGACCACGTCGTATCCTTCCATGGCGGTGGCGACCAGTCGCGGGATCTCTTCCGGCGGGTTCTGCAGGTCGGCATCCAGGGTGATCACCAGATCCCCTTTGGCCGTCTCGAAGCCGGCCATGATGGCGGCATGCTGGCCATAGTTGCGGTTGAGCAGCACAGCGACCAGCTTGCTCCCTTCGCGGGCGGCAGCTTCGCTGATGATGGCGGTGGAGCGGTCGCGGCTGCCATCGTCGATCAGGATCACCTCGTAATCCTGACTCAGCTGATCGCAGGACTCGTTGACGCGCCGCAGCAGCTCGGGCAGGCTCTCCTCCTCGTTGTAGACGGGGATGATGACGGAGACTCGCTTGATATCGTTATGGTTCACGTGTCGTTACTCCAGTATGTCGGTCAGGGCTGCCACGACCCGATCCACGTCGGAGAGTGTCATGTCGGGGAAGAGGGGCAGGGTGCAGAGCCGTGACGAGTTCCACTCGGTATTGGGCAGCGAGAGCGCCGGGTAGCGCTCCCGGTAGTACTTCTGGGTATGGGCTGCCTTGAAGTGCAGGCCGGTGCCGATGCCGCGCTCCTGCAGCGCCTGCATCAGCTGATCGCGATCGAGGCCGCAGCGGGCCGGATCGACCCGCACCATGAAGAGGTGCCAGGCGTGCAGGTGGGAATAATCAGGGATGGCGAGCGGCTCGAACGGCAATCCCTCCAGCAGCTCCCGATAGCGGGCAACCAGGATGGCGCGCCGGGCGTTGAGCTCGGGCAGGCGGGCCAGCTGCACTAGCGCGATGGCGGCGTTGATGTCGGCCAGGTTGTACTTGAAGCCCGGCATGATCACCTCTGCCTGTGGCTTGCGACCCAGCGTCATCCGGTCGAAGGCATCCACCCCCAGACCGTGGAATTTCAGCATCCGCACCTTGTCGGCCAGAGCCTTGTCATCGGTCACCAGCATGCCCCCTTCGGCACAGGTGAGGTTCTTGATGGCGTGGAAGGAGAAGATGGCGGTGCCGGTCTCGCCGATCCAGCGGGCGCGATAGCGGGTGCCGACCGCATGGGCGGCATCTTCGATGACCGGAATATCGTGCTGGCGACCCAGGGCGAGGATGGGGTCGAGGTCGACCGGTGCCCCTGCGTAGTGAACCGGGATGATGGCCCGGGTGTTGGGGGTGATGAGCGGGGCTATCTGCCCGGCGCTGACCATCAGGGTATCCCTGTCCACATCGACAAAGACGGGAGTCGCCCCCAGCAGGGTGATGATGTTGATGGTGGAAACCCAGGTCTGGGAGGGGGTGATCACCTCGTCACCCGGGCCAATCCCCAGTGCCATCAGGGTGACATGCATACCGGCCGTTGCGGAGCAGAGCGCTACCGAATGCTGGCAGCCAAAGGTCTCGCAGAAGCGCTGCTCCAGCTCATGATTTTTCGGGCCAGTGGTGATCCATCCCGATTGCAGAACCTCGCTGACGGCGTTGATCTCGGCCTCACCCATGGCGGGTTTTGAGAATGGCAAAAAGTTTTTCATACGACTCCAGTCTTAATGTCGCAAGAGATCAAATGGCGATGAAAACCGGTATTGCCGATTTTCACTGGAAATATGCATGGCGCAGATATCTATATCGTTTGATATATTTTCGAAAGTAGCTGAATAGCGAGTTTTCATTCAAGCGCACAGCAACACTTGGTAACAATTACTGGTGTTTTTATGGAAAGCTTAATTTGGAAATATCTCGTAACAAAATATTGCTTGGTTTTATTTTGAATTGGTGTTTAGCCACTTATCTTTAGTGTCACTACTCGAGCTATTTGCCATTGCTGAATAATCGCCATGTCATTCAGCATTGAAATTGCTTGTTACAAATTGCCCGTAGTGCAATTGGGGAAAGGATGTAAAGTTTCCAGCATCACGCATTATGGAATAGTCGTTATGAATATCACCGTTTTTGGCAGTGGCTATGTCGGGCTGGTACAGGCAATTGTATTGGCTGATGTTGGCCATCAGGTTGTTTGTATTGATCTCGATGCAGAAAAAATAAGCCGGTTGTCCCGTGGCGAATTACCTATTTATGAACCCGGGCTGGATTCATTGCTGCATCAGACGCTACAAAATGGCTCGCTGAAATTCACCACGGATATATCCATGGCGGTTACCCACGGTGAGGTGCAATTCATCGCCGTCGGTACGCCCCCTGATGAGGATGGTTCGGCCGATCTGAGCGCCGTCAGGGCGGTGGCGAGATCGATTGCCCAACATCGTGTAGACGAGGTGATCATCGTCAACAAATCCACCGTGCCGGTTGGTACGGCAGACAAGGTGTTCCACTGGGTCAGGGAGCAGCAGGTTGAGCTTGGCAAGCAGTTCGAGTTCGATGTGGTTTCCAATCCCGAATTTCTCAAAGAGGGGGCGGCAGTCCGTGATTGCCAGCGCCCGGATCGTATCGTTATCGGCACCGGTAAGGAGCGCTCCAGAGCCGTGATGCGCGAGCTGTACGAGCCCTTCAACCGCAATCATGACCGCATTCTATTCATGGATGTGCGCAGTGCCGAGCTGACCAAGTACGCCGCCAACTGCATGCTGGCAACCAAGATCAGCTTTATCAACGAGATTGCCGGGCTGGCCGAGCGGGTTGGTGCCGATATCGAGCTGGTGCGGCAGGGGATCGGTGCCGATCAGCGCATCGGCTACCAGTTTATCTACCCCGGCTGCGGCTATGGCGGCTCCTGTTTTCCCAAGGATGTGAGGGCATTTTTGGCGACAGCCGCGGCGCTCGACTACGACACGCCGCTCATCCGTGCGGTGGAGCGGGTTAACGAGCGGCAGAAGTTCAAGCTCTTCGATACGCTGTCCACTCACTTTCAAGAGCGGGGCGAGTCGCTGGCGGGCAAGACCATCGCCATCTGGGGGCTCGCCTTCAAGCCAAATACCGATGACATGCGCGAAGCGCCGAGTCGGGTGCTGATGGAGGCGCTGTGGCAGGAGGGGGCACGAGTGCAGGCCTTTGACCCGGTGGCGATGAAGGAGGCGCAGCGCATCTATGGCTGCCAGCCCGAGTTGTCGCTGATGGGCACCAAGGAGGCTGCGCTGGCGGGGGCGGATGCACTGGTCATCTGTACCGAGTGGAACGAGTTCAAGGCGCCTGACTTTGCCCAGCTCAAGAAGATGCTGGCCATGCCGCTCATCGTCGATGGTCGCAATCTCTATGACCCGCACAAGATGAAAACCCAGGGCTTCTCCTACTACGCCATCGGACGTGGGGAGACCATTGCAGAAGGAATGAGCCATGCCACACCCTGATATCTCGGGGCGCAAGCTCTGCTGGATGTTGCTGCTGGTGACTCTGGTGCTTCTTTTCGGCCAGTTTGATCATCAGCTCTGGACGCCTGATGAACCTCGCGAAGCGGCCATTGCGCTCGAGATGTACCGCAGTGGTGACTGGGTGGTACCCACCCTGGGAGGGCGCAGCTTTATCGAGAAGCCGCCGCTCTTCTATATGGCCGCTCTGCCGTTTCTGGATGGGTTTGCATCCTGGCTGGGGGTGACCAACACCCTGCGTTTCGCGGGCGTGGTCTGGGCGGCAGGCATGCTGCTCTTTACCGGTCTGCTGGCCTATCGCCTGCTCGGCAACAGGTCGGCGGCACTCTGGTCGGTCATCGCGCTGGGCACCATGGAGGGATTTATTATCAATACGCACTGGATCAGAACCGACAGTGCGCTCGCCTTCTTTGTCGTATTTACCCTCTGGGCATTTGCCGAATATTATCTGGCGCATCGCAACTTGATGGCGATTATTGCCGGACTGGGTCTGGCTGGCTGTTTTATGGCAAAAGGGCCGATTGGGCCGTTGACGGTATTTTTCGGCTGGTTGCCTCTCTTTATTTTTGCTGCGCGCAAAGCTGCAAGCGAGAAAGGCGTCCCCGTTTTTATATTTCAGCACTTGCTGATGTTGCTCTTTTTTATATTGCCGGTCACAGCCTGGGTCCGTGAGCTAATTAATCATGCCGATGGCGATGCCTTGTGGCATGAGTGGTTCTGGCAGAATCAGGTTGGCCGTTTGACAGGCGCTTCGACCGAACTGGGTCATATCAAGAAAGGTGCCTATCTCTATTATTTGTGGGGCATGGTGGAATATACCATCCCATGGTTGCCATTCATTTTTTATTGGGGCTGGCAAACGGTGAAACAGCGGGAGTGGAACCGTGAGCGGTTATTTTTGCTGTGCTGGGCGCTGGGAACCCTTTTATTGTTAACTATCTCTTCGACCAAGCGAACTCTCTATCTTTTCCCGCTATTGCCGGTATTTGCCATCATGTTGGGTCAGGTCAGCCTGAGCTGGCCGGTGTGGACTGCCCGTTATGGTCGGGGGTGGCTCTACTTCATGCTGCTGTTTTGCGTCGCCATCATTGCACTCCCTCTGCTCGGTCTGCCACTCCCTGTCGCCATTCATATTCCGGCAGAGGTTCAGCAAGCCGCCAGCAAGCTGGGGTGGCGGTACATTCCAGCGATCACCCTGTTCGTGATGGCGCTGGAGCTGTTGTTGCGGCGCAAGGAGGTGCATGGCGCCATTCATGTCACCAGCTCGGTAGCCATCATGTTTCTGCTCACCTTTGCCCTGGTCTACCCACTGATCGATGCCGCCAAGGGGGTTTCGGGCAAGATGACCCATCTGCTGGAGGGGATACCGCTCGAGACGCGGGATCGCATCGCCGGCTGGCGGCTGGGGGAAACCGAGCTCGGTCTGCTCTCTGTCTATGAAGAGATGCAGGTAGTGAATCTGGATGGGAAGGGGGTGAGGGATGTGCTTGCCTGTCACGATGCCAGATTCGATGCGGTGCTGGTCAACGGTACGGCGAAGGAGGTGGCAAATCTGCTGGAGGGGAGCCCCTATCAGCAGTTGGCACAGACCTCGCTTCGTTCGGACAAGGGGCAATTGCTAACGCTGGTTGCCGCAGAGCAGTGCCATTGACCTATCTATTTCCACTTCAGGATCGTCGGATGACGCAATATGTTCGTTTGGTCATCGCACTGTGGTAGCGCCGGTTGCCATGCAGGGGGATGCCCGCGGGGTGGGGGTTCACTACCGCTATTGATTGCGGATATAAAAAAACCGATGCCAAGGCATCGGTTTTTTACTGTTACCGGTTTATTCGCACTCAGCTGCGGGCGAGGCGGTTTTCCGGGTAGTTCTTGGCCAGTACTTCGCGAGCATGCTTGGCCAGCTCCGGCATCTTCAGGGTGTCGTAAGACTCGACCATGATCTCCAGCGCTTTCTCGGTCTCTGCTGTGTCTGGGTAGGTTTCGACAATCAGCTTGGCCCGGTTGGCAGCCGCGACCAGTGCATCGCGCTTCACGTAGTACTCGGCGACGCTCAGGTCATATTTGGCCAGACGGTTCTTCAGACCAATCATGCGGGCACGGGCATCGGCGGCATAGACGCTGTTGGGGTAGTTCTGCAACAGGGTCTTGAAGTCCTGGAATGCCTGGCGGGCATAGGCCGGGTCTTTGTCATCGCGAGAGATGCCAAAGAGGCTCTGGAAGAAGTTGTAATCCGCCGCCATGTTGGTCAGGCCGCGCATATAGAAGACGTAATCGATGTTCTTGTGCGCCGGGTTGAGGCGGATAAAACGGTCGATATTGGCGATCGCCTGAGCGGTATCATCCTGCTTGTAGTAGGCATAGATGAGGTCAAGCTGCACCTGGTTGGAGTAGGCGCCGAACGGGTAGCGAGAGTCCAAAGCCTCCAGCAATTCAGTGGCTTGCACGTAATTGCCAACGTCCAGTTTGAGGCGTGCTTTCTGGTACAGGGTCTCCGGCGGTTCGTCGGGTACCTTGGGTTTGGTGCTGGAACAGCCTGTGATCAAGGTAGCGACCAAGGCGAGCGACATCAGCAGGTGAGACTTCTTTCCCATCAACAACATCCGGTCCATTTCCACGAAATTGGCAAAGTATCCGTTATGCTTGGCTAAAAGAAAAGCTAGAATACCCGGATTATTTCGAATTGATACCCCCCGCTCAAGAGACCATACATGAGCCAGCATATTGAACTGACAGGCGAATTCCAGGATCACCAATTCGGGCAGCGACTCGACCAGGCCCTGGCCGAATTGTTTCCCGACTACTCCCGAACCCGTATCAAGGAGTGGATTTTACAGGACAAAGTGACCCTGGATGGTCAGGTTGCCAACACCCCGCGCGAGAAGGTGATTGCTGGGCAACAGGTGCATGTGGATGTAGAGCTGGAAGATGACACCCGCTTCGATGCGCAGGATATCGAGCTCAACATCGTTTACGAAGACGAACACATTCTGGTGATCGACAAGCCGGCCGGTCTGGTCGTCCACCCGGGCGCCGGTACGCCGGATGGCACCATTCTCAACGCCCTGCTGCACCGTTACCCCGGTATTGCCGAGGTGCCCCGTGCCGGTATCGTGCACCGTCTGGATAAAGACACCACAGGTCTGATGGTGGTTGCCAAGACCATTCCGGCCCAGACCCATCTGGTGGAAGCGCTGCAAGCGCGCCAGATCACCCGTGAGTACGAAGCGATCGCCATCGGTCACATGACCGCAGGTGGTACCGTTGATGCGCCTATCGGCCGTCACCCGACCCAGCGTACCCACATGGCCGTCGTGCCCAATGGCCGTCCTTCCGTGACTCACTACCGGGTGCACGAGAAGTTCCGTGGCCACACCCGTCTGCGTCTGCGTCTGGAAACCGGTCGTACTCACCAGATCCGTGTCCACATGGCCCACATCAAGCATCCGCTGGTGGGTGACCCGGCCTACGGTGGCCGTCTGCGCCCGCTGCGCAACGCCACTCCGGAACTGACCGAGGCCCTGCGGGGCTTCCGCCGTCAGGCTTTGCATGCCACCATGCTGCAGCTGGCCCACCCCATTACCGGTGAGGTCATGCAGTGGCACTCCCCCACGCCGCAGGACATGCTGGACCTGATGGAGGTGCTGCGTGCGGATACGTTGGCCAATCCGGACGAGCTGGTCTGGAAATAGTGGTGAATCTGGCGGTGTTGCGACGACTTCTGCCGTAACCCGCCGATACAGCGCGTAGCACACAGAGTCTTGAAACGGGGCGTCTTGACTGGTTGCAGCCAAGAGCCCCGTTTCCATTTGAACGATAGAGCGTGAAGGAGTGAGCAATGAAATGGATTGAACCCGACTGGCCGGCGCCAGCACGCGTCCGGGCTCTTTCGACCACCCGTGATGGCGGTGTCAGCGAAGGGGTCTTTGCCGGTCTCAATCTGGGTGCCCACGTGGGGGACGAACCGGCCAGGGTCGAGGCCAACCGGGCCCGACTGCAGCAGGTGGCCGCCATCCCGGGGCCCCTCAACTGGCTCAATCAGGTGCACGGCACCGTCGTTCATCCGGTCAGCAGCCATTATGAGCAGGCGCCGGATGCCGATGCCGCCTGCGCCCATGAGGCGGATCAGGCCTGCATCGTGATGACCGCCGACTGTCTGCCGGTGCTGTTCTGCGATCGGGCCGGTTCTGTGGTGGCTGCCGCTCATGCCGGTTGGCGCGGGCTGCAGGGGGGCGTACTGGAGGCAAGCATCGCCGCCATGGGCTGCGAGCCGGGGGAGATCCTGGCCTGGCTAGGCCCGGCCATTGGCCCTACTGCATTTGAAGTGGGTGGCGAGGTGCGCGAGGCCTTTATGGCGGAGCAGGCCGAAGCAGAAGCGGCGTTCGTGCCTTCGTCCAATGAGGGGAAATGGCTGGCGGATATCTACCAGCTGGCCCGGCTGCGCCTTGCCCGCGCCGGCGTCACCGCCGTCTATGGTGGCGAATACTGCACCTTCAGCGACAGCGAGCAGTTCTACTCTTATCGTCGCAACGGCCAGACCGGCCGCATGGCCTCCATCATCTGGTTGGCGTCCTGATGAATCTCCCCGCCCTGCATCGTGCAAGGGCGGGGATCCTGCTTTTGCCCCGTTTTGCAGAAAAAATAACCAGCATCGCCCCTTGAAATAGCCCGTACGGGCCTCATCTTTCATCTCAGAAAGTTATGTTGTTTGCCGCGCAAGCGGCGTCTGCCTGTTTGAAGGGGGAGTGCAATGCGCCTCGATCGCCTTACCAGCAAATTCCAGATTGCTATTTCCGATGCCCAGTCTCTTGCGCTGGGTCGTGACCACCAATTCATCGAACCCGTTCACCTGATGACCGCGCTGGTCAATCAGGATGGCGGCTCTATCCGTCCGCTGCTCACCCTGACCGGGATGGATATCAATGCCCTGCGCTCCCGCCTCGGCGAGGAGCTCGATCGCCTGCCGCGCGTCAGCGGCGTAGAAGGGGACGTGCAGCTCTCCAACGGCCTCGGCCGCCTGCTCAACGTCTGTGACAAACTGGCTCAGCAGCGCAAGGATCAGTTCATCTCCTCCGAACTGTTTGTGCTGGCGGCCCTCGACGAGAAGGGAACGCTGGGCGAGCTGCTGCGCGCTCAGGGGCTGACCAAAGAGAAACTCGAAGCGGCCATCGACAAGGTGCGTGGCGGCAAGAAGGTGGAGGATGCCAACGCCGAGGAGAACCGTCAGGCGCTGGAGAAGTACACCATCGATCTGACCGAGCGAGCCGAGCTCGGCAAGCTCGACCCGGTGATCGGTCGGGATGACGAGATCCGCCGTACCATTCAGGTGCTGCAACGCCGTACCAAGAACAACCCGGTGCTGATCGGGGCCCCCGGTGTCGGCAAGACCGCCATCGTCGAGGGGCTGGCCCAGCGCATTATCAACGGCGAGGTGCCGGAGGGGCTCAAGAACAAGCGGGTGCTCTCCCTCGACATGGGGGCGCTGGTGGCCGGTGCCAAGTATCGCGGCGAGTTCGAGGAGCGGCTCAAGGCCGTGCTGACCGATCTCGCCAAGGAGGAGGGCAACGTCATCCTCTTTATCGACGAGCTGCACACCATGGTCGGCGCCGGCAAGGGCGAAGGGGCCATGGATGCGGGCAACATGCTCAAACCGGCGCTGGCCCGTGGCGACCTGCACTGCGTCGGGGCCACCACCCTGGATGAGTACCGTCAGTACATCGAGAAGGATGCCGCGCTTGAGCGCCGTTTCCAGAAGGTGCTGGTGGAAGAGCCGACGGTTGAAGATACCATCGCCATCCTGCGCGGCCTGAAGGAGCGTTACGAGCTGCACCACCATGTGCAGATCACCGACCCGGCCATCGTGGCGGCGGCCCAGCTGTCGCACCGCTATATCGCGGATCGCCAGTTGCCGGACAAGGCCATCGACCTTATCGACGAAGCGGCAGCCAGCATCCGGCTGCAGATCGACTCCAAGCCCGAGGCGCTCGATCGCCTCGAGCGGCGCATCATCCAGCTCAAGCTGGAGCAGCAGGCGCTGATGAAGGAGGACGATGACGCCAGCCGCAAGCGTCTGGAGCTGATCAATCAGGAGATTGGCGAAAAAGATCGGGAGTACAACGAGCTGGACGAGGTGTGGAAGGCCGAGAAGGCTGCCCTCGCCGGCACCCAGCATATCAAAGCAGCGCTGGAACAGGCCCGCCAGGATCTCGACGTGGCGCGCCGCGCAGGCGACTTGGGCCGCATGTCCGAGCTGCAATATGGCCGCATTCCCGAGCTGGAGAAACAGCTGGATCTCGCCACTCAGGCCGAGATGCAGGAGACCAGTCTGCTGCGCAACCGGGTCACCGATGTGGAGATTGCAGACGTTTTGGCCCGCTGGACCGGGATTCCGGTCGCCCGCATGCTGGAAGGGGAGCGCGACAAGCTGCTGCGGATGGAAGATCAGCTGCACAGCCGGGTGATTGGCCAGGAAGAGGCGGTCGATGCGGTCTCCAACGCCATTCGCCGCTCCCGTGCCGGTCTTTCCGATCCAAATCGCCCCATCGGCTCCTTCCTGTTCCTGGGGCCCACCGGGGTGGGCAAGACCGAGCTCTGCAAGGCGCTGGCGGAGTTCCTGTTCGATACCCAGGATGCCATGGTGCGGATCGATATGTCCGAGTTCATGGAGAAACACAGCGTGGCCCGTCTGGTGGGGGCACCTCCCGGATATGTAGGCTACGAAGAGGGCGGTTATCTGACCGAGGCGGTACGCCGTCGTCCCTACTCGGTGATCCTGCTGGACGAGGTGGAGAAGGCGCATCCCGATGTGTTCAACATCCTGCTGCAGGTGCTGGATGATGGCCGCCTGACCGATGGTCAGGGTCGTACCGTCGATTTCCGTAACACCGTGGTCATCATGACCTCCAACCTCGGTTCGGATCTGATTCAGGAGCACCACTCCGAGAAGGATTACGACGAGATGAAGGCCATGCTGATGGATGTGCTGACCCGCAGTTTCCGGCCGGAGTTTATCAACCGGATCGACGAGACGGTGGTGTTCCATCCGCTCGGCGAGGAGCACATCAAGTCCATCGCCCGGATCCAGCTCAAGAGCCTGATGGGCCGTCTCGAGGCTCAGGGTTACGAGGTGGAGGTGAGCGAAGCGCTGCTCAACAAGCTGGTACACGCCGGGTTCGACCCCGTCTACGGGGCGCGTCCCCTCAAGCGGGCGATCCAGCAGAAGGTGGAGAACCCTCTGGCGCAGGCGCTGCTCTCCGGCCGCATCGTCCCCGGCAAGAAACTGCTGCTGGGTGCCGACAGCAACGGCCTCACCATGACCCAGTAACCAGTCTCGTATCTATGTTTGCAACGCCAGCCCTCGGGCTGGCGTTGCCATATCTGGGCGATGGAAAATAAAAAAACGGCAATCCGAAGATTGCCGGGAGGAATGTAGTGAAGCGACCTGACGTGGGTTGAGCGGGTCGCAGGGGCAAGCCCCCGATTGCGAAGCGTGGCCACAGCTGGCCTTGCTTCTTACAGCCTGCCGGGGATGCGCTCGCTCAACCCCGACGGCCACCTGCCTGTTGCCATGCGGCTGCGATGGCCGGCATGGCCTTCATTCGTTACAGCATGCCTTGCACGGCAGCTTTCATCTCGGCTGGCCAGACGCCGACCTGTACCTGACCGATATGCTCTTTTTGCAGCAGCAACATGGCCAGACGGGATTGGCCGATACCGCCGCCGATGGTTTGCGGCATCCGTGCGGCCAGCAGATCCTGATGCCAGTCGTACTGCAGGCGATCTTCATCGCCGGTGATGGCCAATTGGCGGCGCAGCGCCTCGGCATCGACCCGGATCCCCATGGAGGAGATCTCGAAGCTGTCTTGCAGCACCGGGTTCCACACCAGAATGTCACCGTTCAGACCCGCCAGACCCAGCTCGCTGTGGCTGCTCCAGTCGTCATAGTCCGGGGCGCGCACATCGTGGCGCTCGCCGTGGGAGAGGGCACCGCCGATGCCGATCAGGAACACGGCCCCCAGCTCTTTGGCGATGGCACGCTCGCGACCCTTGGCATCGAGATCCGGGTAACGGGCCAGCAGCTCTTCGCTGTGCAGGAACTGGATCTCGGCTGGCAGGAAGGGGGTCAGCTCATGCTCGGCACAGACCGCGCGCTCGGTGGCCTTGATGGCGGCCCAGATGCCGCGCACGGTTTCCTGCAGATAGGCCAGATCGCGACGCTCGCTCGGCATCACCTTCTCCCAGTCCCACTGATCCACGTAGACGGAGTGGATGGGGGTGAGCTTGTCTTCGTCCGGACGCAGCGCCTTCATGTGGGTGTAGATCCCTTCACCCGGGCCGAACCCGAAGCGACCCAGGGTCTGGCGCTTCCACTTGGCCAGTGAATGCACCACTTCGTAGCTGTGCTCCGGCAGGGTTTTCACTTTGACCTGCACCGCATTCTCGTGGCCAGAGAGGTTGTCCTGAGTGCCATCACCGACCCGGCTTAGAATGGGGGCTTGCACCTCCATCAGGCCCAGTTGTTGGGCGAGTTGGCGGGAGAACATCTTTTTGACGAAGCTGATCTGCTGTTGGCTGCGAATGTAGTGCTGTTTCATGCTGAATTCCTGTTTCAAACCCCGTTGGATGTGGTGATTCTTCAACGGAATGACAACAAAATTCAATATTCCACAATAGAAATAGGCTTTGCGTGTTTTTTTCTTCAAAATTAGCCGTGATTTAATGAGGTATCGTCAACGGGAGTGCAAAAAAATGCCGGAAAATTACCGGATCGATAATCTCGATCAGGCCATCCTCACCGCCCTGATGGAGAATGCGCGTATTCCTTATGCCGAACTGGCCAAGCAGCTGGCGGTCAGCCCGGGCACCATCCATGTGCGGGTGGAGAAGATGAAGCAGGCGGGGATCATCGAGGGGACGCGGGTGCAGGTGAACCCCAAGAAGCTGGGCTACGACGTCTGCTGCTTTATCGGGATCAATCTAAAGAGCGCCAAGGATTACCCCTCGGCGTTGGCCAAACTGCAGGCGCTGGACGAAGTGGTGGAGGCCTACTACACCACCGGCCACTACAGCATCTTCATGAAGGTGATGACCCGCTCCATCGACGAGCTGCAGATTGTGCTGATCAACAAGATCCAGACCATCGACGAGATCCAGTCCACTGAAACCCTGATCTCGCTGCAGAATCCGATCTTGCGGGACGTGAAGCCCTGACCGGCTGATCAGGGTTCGATATAGGGAATGCCGTACTTGTCGTAGAGCGCCTTGAGCCGGCCATCCCGTTTCATATGCAGCAGTTCGGCATCGTAGGCGGCCATCTGGGCAGGGGTATTCTTATCCGCTTTGGCGCGGGCCCAGGTGTTGAAGTAGGGGCTGCTCTTGAGCGGTTTGGGCAGGTAGTCGAGCTTGCCCTCCAGCCCCTCTTCCCTGATCTGGGCAAAGGCGGTGACCAGCGGCATGGGCACGGTATCGATCCGCCCGGCCAGCAACTTGCGCAGCTGCAGCCGATTCATCGGAATTTGCTGGAAGTGGTAGGCAGGATCGGCCATGGCCGCGGTGAGCTCGGGGGTGTAGGAAAAATTCCTGGTCACGCCGATGCGCCAGGGTTTGAGGTCGGCCAGCGTCTCGTAACGGATCTTTAGCTGGTCTGCCTTGCGTACAAAGAAGTGCCAGCTGTGGCGAACATGGGCCTGCTGGGGGTAGATGAGATAGCGCTCGCGTGCTGCATTGTAGGAGTGGGTCAGTACCATATCGCAGAGACCGGTTTCGGCATTGCGGGTGAGGCGGGCGCCGGAGTCGATCAGTTCTATTCGGACAGGGATCCCCAGCTTGCCGAAGATGGCGGTGACGATGTCGATATCGAGGCCACGGGGCTGCTGATTGGCATCGAGAAATTTGAGCGGGTGCTCCATGGTGCCGCAGACTACCAGCTCTTTGGCGCATAGGCTGATCGGGAACAGTAGTAGCCAAAGCAGATGGGTTACACGCAAACTACCCCTCCTGAACCCGTATGAAGAACTTTGGAGCCTGATCCCCGTATATTGGGTGGCTCCTGATTGGTAGAGGCGACAGTGTATGGCAAACCCTGAAATCGAGAGCCCGCTGGACGGGATAGACAAATTGACCGTCCTCCTATATCGCCTTGGCTTGAGCGGTGCGGCGCTGTTGCTACTCTGTCGCGGTGCGGCCTTGCTGAGTCATGGTGACCTGCTGCCACCGGCACAATGGTTGATGTTGCTGGCGCTGGCAAGCGCTATCTGCGCCTTTTCTCTGCACATCTACGACAAGCGGATTCGGATGATGCTTCAGGGTTCTGGATGGGCCGCACTGGCCTTGTTGTCTATCGGAGCACCGGATGCGCTGGTGCTGGGGGCCGCCCTGGTTACCCTATCCGGGCTGGCCTTCAAGGAGCAGTTCTGTTTTGCGATCCCCGGGATCAAACTGGTGCCATTGCTGCTGCCGCTGTTGTGGTTGCTGGAGTGGTTGCAAGTGGCGTGGGCCGTTGCCCTGGTGGCGCTGGTGAGCGGGGCTCTGCTCACCCTGCTGGCGCTGGCCAAGTGGCGGATGCCCCTCCATTTTGATATTGGTGACAAGGGGCGTTACCAGATCTAGCTCTGTTACCGGAAGTGGCGTCGGTGCCACTCGGCTGATACTGCGTTAACGGCGCAACTCATGGATGAGGATGAAAGGAGAGGGAGGTCTTATGCGTGCATTGGTAACCGGTTGTGGCCGTCGGCTCGGGTTTTATCTCTGTGAACAGCTGGTGGCTGCGGGCTGGCAGGTGACCGGTAGTTATCGCAGCGAGCGGCCGGAGCTGGCCAGACTGGCTGCGCTGGGGGTCGAGCTGGTGCAGGCCGATCTGGCGAGTGAAGAGCAGGTGGGTAAGTTGATCGACGTGCTGGCATCCCATCAGGATCTGGCGCTGGTGATCCACAACGCCTCGGCGTTCGAGCCGCAGGCTGCCGAGCCCGCGGCGCAGCTGGCCCAGTTTGATCAGTTCTACCGGGTGCACATGGCGGCCCCCTTCCAGCTCAACCGGGCGTTGGCACCGCAACTGGCGAGCAATGCCAACGCCAGCATCATCCACATCACCGATATCTACATCCACGCTCCGGCCCCGCGCTTTGCCAGCTATGTGGCCACCAAGGCGGGAGCCCATTCGCTGGCCATGAGCTTTGCCCGCGAACTGGCCCCGGCAATCCGGGTCAACACCATAGAGCCGGGCCCCATCCTGTTTCTCGACGAGCATGACGAGGCGTGGCGCCAGCAGGTGTTGGCGAAAACGCCGCTGGCGCGGGAGGGAGGACTGGAGCCTATCTGGCAGGCGGTGCAGTTACTGATGGCGAACAGCTATATGACCGGGGCCAGCGTCAAGGTGGATGGCGGGCGAGCTCTGGCCGTGCTCTGATGGTATGTAAACAGTGGCAGGCTCCAGACCTATCGACTGGAGATGCACGGTTTTGCCCGAGCCGGCGGGTAGATGCAGTTGCAGCGCAACCCTGGGAGCGTGCACCTCGCCGCGTCCGTAGAGTTCGGCCAGCAGCTCGATGAGGTAGGAGTCGACCTGCTCAGCAGCAAAGTCGCCGTGCGGGTTGCTGGCGAGAATGTCGATGTCGAGCGGGCGGTCGTGCACCTTGCAGAGGGGATCGCTGCGGTCGCGGCCATGACCCACTTCCATCGCCACAAAGGCCTGCTTCAGGGCGGAGGCATCCAGTTCGCTCTCCAGGATCAGCAGACAGTTGAGAAAGTCATGGCTGGAGTGCATTCCCACCGGCTTGGTGCTGATCACCGAGCTGGTCTGCAAACGGCCAAAACGGCTGGCCAGCTCCTCCAGCACCTTGGTGACATGACTATTTGGGTCAAGATTGGAACCAATGCTACACAGATAGAACATGCTCACCATCCTTGGTTGGGGCTCATCTGAAATGTATACGCAGCTCACGGTTATCGGATTAACTATGGCGTAACATTGTCTTATCTATTGTGATCCGGCACTGATTGGCAGAAAGGAGGTTTGCATGAGTGTTGAGCTGAAATGGGCGCTGTTGACCGCCTCGGGCGCGCTGGCGATGATCCTGACCATCTGTCTGGCTTCTGTCGCTTTGGCGTGAGTCCCCACAATCCAGATAATCCGAACCGGCCTGTTGGCCGGTTTTGTTTTTTGGGCGCTGAGGGCTATGCTGGCGCACCGGTGAGAACGCAAGAGAAGAGACGATGACCAAGGTTCGCCCACGCTCCCTGCTGCAGGTGGTATTGATAGGGTTTGTGCTGGTGTTGATGCCGCTCGGCGGCATGATCTGGCACAACACCAATGCCTTGACCCACCTGAGCCAGCTCACCAGCGACGAGATGGAACGGGCGATCAAGGATACCCGCCGCGCTACCCTGCTCACCGCCCAGGCGATCGATATCGAGCGCACCCTGCGCCGCTTTGCGGTGCTGGGGGATAGCCGCAGTCTGGCCAGTTACCGGTTGCAGCTTGAGGGGTATCACCGCCTGCTGGCGGAGCATCGCAACTCCCTGTCGGATCCCCAGCTCTATGGCGGCCTTGATGAGTTGCTCGCGCAATTTGGCTCGTTGCAGGAGGGGGCGCAGGCCAAAAAGGCGGTGGAGGGTGACATCCTCGACCAGTTCAATCGCTTGAGTCAGCAGCTCGAGGCGGGCACCCGCAGCCGGGTTGACGAGCAGATGGATCGGGTGCGTCTGGCCATCGATGCCCTGACCAAAGAGCTCTGGTGGGTCAGCGCAGTGGTGGCGGTGATCAGCCTGCTGCTGGTCTTTATCTTCACCTACCTGATCACCCATCCGGTACGACAAATTGAGTCGCGTATCTTGAGTCTGGGGGCGGGGGTAGAGCCGGATCCGCAGCCGGTGGATGGCCCCGCAGAACTGGTGCTGCTGGGGGAGCGGATCCTCTGGCTGCACGACAAACTCAAGGAGCTGGAGCTGCAAAAATACCAGTTCCTGCGCCATGTTTCCCACGAACTGAAGACCCCGCTGGCGGTGCTGCGCGAGGGGTCGGATCTGCTCTGCGAGCAGCTGGTCGGGCCTTTGACTCCGGATCAGCTGGAGATCTGCCAGATGCTGGATGAGAACAGTCGCCGCTTGCAGACCCTGATCGAGCGTCTGCTCGATTTCAACCGCCTCACCCAGCAGGAGACGTTCGAACTGGAGCCGGTTCCCCTGTTGCCCATGCTGGCAGAACTTTCTGCCGAATATCGGCTTGCATTGGAGTCCAAGCAGATCCGTGTACACTTGCCGACCGAACCGGTTACCTTGTGGGCAGAGCCCTACCGGTTGCGGTTGATCCTCGATAACCTCTTCTCCAACGCCGTCAGTTATGGTGCCCAGGGTGGCAATATCTGGATCCGCGCCGGAGCAGAGGAGCAGGCGAGCTGGTTGGAGGTTGCCAATCAGGGGCCCGTGATCCCCGAGGCAGATCGGCAGCGCATTTTTGAACCCTTCGAGCAGGGCAGCACAGTGCGGCAAGGTGTCCTGAAAGGCTCTGGCATGGGGCTTTCCATCGCTCGCGAGTCTGCCTCCAGCCTGGGAGGGGAGTTGGTTCTGGTGAAGGATGAACAGGCAGATGTCTGCTTCAGGTTGACGTTGAAATGAGGTCTATGAAAATACAGCGCGTATTTCCAGCCCTGCTAGCCGGGCTGCTCGCGGGTTGCTCCTGGCTGCCGCCGCAGGCACAGCAGGAGTCCTCCGATATCGCTTTTGCCAAGCGAATGGAGTTTGCCAACAAGGAGATGCAGGTGCGTCTGCAATACTCCGACTGGTTGCTGGCCAGCCATCCCCAGCAGCGGGTGCAGGAGCGTCAGCGTCTCAAGGGGGCTGACGATCTGGAGAGCCGGGTCAGTCTGGCGATGGTTGATTCCCACCCCGCCGAGGCGGTGGCTACTCGCCGCGCCGGTCTGGCGCGCCTGAAGAAGATGCTGCCGGAGCTGGGTCTCGACGCCCAGGCGTTTTTGCGCAGCTGGATCGCCCTTGGCGAGGAGCTGCTGGCCCGCGACAGCCGGCGCGATGACCAGAGTCAGGAGATCCAGAAGCTGCGCCACCAGATCGAGCAGCTCTCGGCCATCGACGAGCAGCTCAACCAGCGCAAACTGGATGAACATCGCGAGGTAGTACCATGAGCCGGATCCTGCTGGTGGATGACGACGTCAGCCTGCTCAAACTGATGAGCATGCGCTTGCGCAGTCAGGGTTATGAAGTGGATACCGCCGACAGTGCGGAGGGGGCGCTCGACCGGCTGCGTCAGCAGCGCGCCGATCTGGTGCTGAGCGATCTGCGGATGGGGGGTATGGATGGGCTGGCGCTGTTCGAGCGGATCCAGGCCCAGTGGCTCGGCTTGCCGGTCATCATCATGACCGCCCACGGCACCATACCCGATGCCATTCAGGCGACCCGCTCCGGCGTCTTCAGCTTTCTGACCAAGCCCATCGACAAGGATGAGCTGCTGGCCACCATAGAGCAGGCCCTCAGCCTGACCCGCCCGAAGCAGCAGCTGGAGTGGCAGTCGCTGATCCTGACCCGCAATCCCCAGCTGGAGCAGCTGCTGATCCAGGCGCACAGCATCGCCACCATGGAGGTGCCCGTGTTGATCATGGGACCGTCCGGTTCCGGTAAAGGGGCGATGGCGCAGGCGCTCTATCAGGCGAGCCAGCGGCGTGATCGGCCGTTGCACACTATCAACTGTGCCGCCATTCCCTGGGCGGCCCTCGACCTGCAGTTGTTCGGGGAGGATGGGCACTCGGGTCTGTTCGAACAGGCCAAGGGAGCGACCCTGTTTCTCGACGAGATCGGTAGCCTGTCGGAGTCGCTGCAGGCCAAGCTGCTGCAGGTGATGGAGGAGTATGGTCAGGGCACGCCGGAGGTGCGGGTGCTCAGCTCCAGCCATCAGGATCTGGTCAGGGCGATGGAGGAGGGGCGCTTTCGCGAAGATCTCTTCTACCGCCTCAACGTTGCCAATATTACCCTGCCATCCCTCAGCGCCCGCAGCGAGGATATTCCCCTGCTGGCCCGTCAGGCCCTCGATGACTACCGCAGTCGCAACAGTGACTGCGCTGCCATGGGCTTTTCACCCGAGGCGCTGGCGATGCTGGCGGCTGCGGCCTGGCCCGGCAACGTGCGCCAGCTCTGCAATGTGGTGGAGCAGCTGGCCAGCCTCTGCTGCAGCCCGGTGATCGGGGTATCCATGGTGGAGTCTGCCCTGAGCGGCGGTGGCGGTGGCATCCCCTCGTTCAACGAGGCGCGGGCCGAGTTCGAGAAGGAGTATCTGATCCGGCTGCTGCGCACCACCGAGGGCAACGTGACTCTGGCTGCCAACATGGCGGGGAGGAACCGTACCGATTTCTACAAGCTATTGAATCGGCACGGCATCGAGGCGGCAAACTTCAAGTCGAAAGGGTAACGCTGTGCGAAACGGCCCTGAATGAGAGGGCCGCTTCGCAGTGGATGTCGCTCAGGCGGGGTCGGTGACGCCATCCGCGTTGCGGGGCTTCAGGGTCTTTTGGGAGAGCCAGAGGCCGCTCGCCTTCATCAGATAACCGAACAGGGCACCTACCACCAGCGAGGGCAGCACCAGTCGCCACTCGCCCGCCGCCCCGAAGGTGGCGCAGCAGCCGGCGAAGGTGCCGGGAATGTAGCCGAGCCACTGCTGCTTGGCCTGCACGCACATCAGGGTCGCCACCACACCCGTCATCACATAACCCGCCACGCCGGCTCCCCACAGGTCACCGCCATGGATCAGCAGCAGCGCCCACAGCATGCCGCTGGCGTTGCAGAAGATGGTCTGCAGCAGCGCCTTGTAACCGCCGCTGGAGGCGAAGTAGCTGGTGCAGCCGAGGAAGCCGACCCAGGAGAGCAGGCCTAGCGCGACGGCCAGCCAGCCCCATACGGCGGAGAGAATACCTGTGGTGATAGCGATGGCGATCAGTGGGCTCATGGCGTGACTCTTCAGTTGGCTTCACGAAAACGGGCAGCCTACCCCTGGCAATCGGGGCGGCAAGCGGGGGCGGAATTGTGTGTGATCTCCATCACCTTTTTCAACTCAGGAATACGCTTGCGCTCGCGAAAAAAATTCATTGGTGACCGGCCAAACCCTCGACCATAGTTAGAGGCCCTGTCCTGCTCATGGAGTGAGTCTGATGGTGCCAAATGTGATCGTTCCCCTGCTGGTATTCGTAGTGCTGTTTCTGGTCGGAACCATGGCCAAGGCGCTGCCCCTGTACCACCTCATGTAATCCGGTGTGAAATAAAAATCTGCCGGGGCGGGTCTTATCTCTGTCGCCTCTAACTGCCCCGGGAGTTTTTCATGTTGATCAAACGTCGTGCCCCCCATCATCTCACCGAACAGGATGTCACCCCGGAAGCCGTCTATCAGGATCGCCGCCTTATTCTCAAGGGGCTGGGTCTGGGCGCCGCCACCCTCGCTTTCCCCACTCAGGCCGGGGTACTCGATCTGCTGCGCGGTAAAGAGGATGCGCCCCAGCTAGCCACCAAGCCGCTCAACAGCAAGCCGGCCACGCGGCCAGCCGATCTGGTGCTGACGCCACAGGAGAAGGCGACCAGCTACAACAACTTCTACGAGCTGGGTACCGACAAGACGGATCCGGCCCGCAACGCCCATTACCTCAAACCCGAACCCTGGACGTTGAAGGTGGAGGGGGAGGTCGCCAAGCCCTTCACTCTGGATGTGTGGGATCTCATCAACAAAACCGAGCTGGAGGAGCGGATCTACCGGCTGCGCTGCGTCGAAGCCTGGTCCATGGTGCTGCCGTGGAACGGCATCTCGCTGGCGGAGCTTATCCGCCGTGCCGAACCCACCAGCCGCGCCAAGTTTGTCGCCTTCGAGACCCTGTTCGACCCGAAACAGCTGCCCGGTCAGGCCTCTGCCTCGCTGGGCGGCGGCATCGACTACCCCTACGTCGAGGGGCTGCGCATCGACGAGGCGATGCACCCGCTCTCCTTCCTCGCCATGGGGCTCTACGGCAAGACTCTGCCCGCCCAGAACGGCGCACCAATCCGGCTGGTGGTGCCGTGGAAGTACGGCTTCAAGAGCATCAAGAGCATCGTCTCCATCCGCTTGGTGGAGGAGATGCCACCCACTACCTGGAACCTGCTCGCCCCCAACGAATATGGCTTCTACGCCAACGTCAACCCGCAGGTGGATCACCCGCGCTGGAGTCAGGCCAGCGAGCGGTTCATCGGCGAGGGCGGGCTGTTCGGTGCCAAGCGCCAGCCAACCCTGATGTTCAACGGCTATGGCGACGAGGTCGCCTCGCTCTATCAGGGGATGGATCTGCGCCAATGGTACTGAAACTGAAAGCCTCCCATATCAGCGGCTTGCGGGCGCTGGTGCATCTCGGTTCCCTCGGCTTTCTGCTCTGGCTGGGCTACGCCCTGCCGGCCGGTCTGCTGGGGGGCGACCCCGTGCCCGAGCTTATCCACTACCTCGGCAAGGGGGCGCTCAATCTGCTGCTGCTCACCCTGCTGGTCTCGCCGCTGGCCAAACGCTGGCGGCAGGGGCAGCTCATCAAGCTGCGCCGCCCCCTCGGGCTCTGGTGCATGGTTTGGGCGCTGCTCCACTTCATGGTGTGGCTGGGGCTGGATCTGCAGTTTGACTGGGGGCTGATTGGTGGCGAGCTGGTCAAGCGCCGCTATATCGTGGTGGGGATGCTGGCGCTGCTGCTGTTGCTGGCGCTGGGCATCACCTCGCTGCCGGCGTTGCCGCGGCGGATGGGGGCGGCGTGGCAGAAGCTGCACAACTGGGTTTATGCGGTGGCCCTGCTGGTGCCGGTGCACTACTGGTGGTCGCTCAAGAGTGGCTGGCTGGAGCCGCTTATCTATCTGCTGCTGGCCTGCGCCCTGCTCTGGCCGCGGCGGGAGAAGCTGCTGCGCCCGTGGCGCCTGCGCTGGAAAGCAAAAGAGGCCTAATCGGCCTCTTGTTTTTTGATCTCGCCAGTGTAGGCATCGACGATGAGATGTACCTTTTCATTCTGGCGATCGAGGGTTTTGACCTCGAATTTATCCCCTTCCAGCTCCACTTCGCGAATGTCGTGATACCCTTGCGCCAGCAACAGTTTGACCAGCCCGGCCATGTCGAGGCGGCTCTGGGCAGCCCAGCTTGAGGCGCTCAGCAGGCAGAGGATCAGCAGGAAACTGCGCGGGATCATATTCATTCCGGATTCATGGCTGGCAGACTATAAACGCCATTATGTTAGGTTTTTGGAGATGAATCATCCATGAATAGAGCGCTCCCTCTGATCGGGTTGTTGTTGCCAGTGCTGGCGCAGGCGCTGACGCCTGACGAAGCCCTGTTGCAGCAAGCTGTCCATGAGGGACGGGTTCGGCCCTTCCACGAAATGATGGAGGTGGCATCCAGATTGCCGGTGCGGGTTCTGCGGGTCGATCTGGGGGAAGAGGATGGTATCTGGCTCTATGAACTGCGCGTGATCGATCGGGAGAACAGCGTGCTCAAGGTGGCCTATCGGGCCGACAACCTGGAGATGGTGTGGGCCAAGGGCCACCATCTGGAGCGGCTGTTCGAGCCACCCAAGCCCCCGGTCGAGGATGATGAGTAACCTCTGTTTGGAAGCCTGTTCATGCGAATTCTGATTGTTGAAGACGAAAAAATTCTGGCCGGCCAGCTGGCTGAACAGCTGCGCCTCTCCGGCTTTGTCACCGACCTCTGCCACGATGGCAACGAGGCCGGTTTTCTCGGCGAGACCGAGCCCTACGACGCCATCATTCTCGACCTCGGTCTGCCGGGGCGCGATGGCCTGAGCGTGCTGAAGGAGTGGCGCAGCAAGGGGATCGATACCCCAGTGCTGGTGCTGACCGCCCGTGGCCAGCTGCACGAGAAGATCGAGGGGCTCAACGCCGGTGCCGACGACTACCTCACCAAGCCGTTCCAGGTTGCCGAGCTGGTGGCGCGAGTGCATGCGCTGGTGCGCCGTGCGGCGGGCAACGCCAGCTCCATTCTGGAGATCGGCGGAGTGCGCCTCGACATGGCGGCATCGCAGGTGTGGTACGAAGGGACCCCCATCAAGCTGACTGCCCACGAGTTCCGGGTGCTGGGTTACCTGATGCAGCACAGGGGCAAGGTGGTGTCGCGCAGCGAGCTGATCGACCACATCTACGCTCAGGATTTTGACCGCGACTCCAACACCGTCGAGGTGTTCATCGGCCGGATCCGCAAGAAGACCAATCCCGATCTGATTGAGACAGTGCGCGGCCTCGGGTACCGGATCAACGAATGAGGCTGGTCAGAACCCTGCGGGGGCGACTGGTCGCCATCGCGCTGGTGTGGTGCGGGCTGTTTCTGTTCGCTACCGGCTTCAGCCTGCAGACCATGATGCGCAACTACTGGCAGGAGGCGGAGGCCGACGGCCTGCGGTTGCAGCTCTATGATCTGCTCTCCCGGCTGGAAGTGGCGAAAACCGGCTTGCCGGTGGTGACCGAGCCGATGTCAGATCCCCGTTTCAGCCAGCCTTACTCCGGCTACTACTGGCAGCTGGAGCTGGATCACAAGGTGGTGGGGCGCTCCCGCTCCCTGTGGGACACCCATCTGGAGAGCCGCGGCCTCAAGTCCGCCTTCGGCGACCCCGACCTCTTCTTTGGCAAGGGGCCCAACAAGGAGCCGCTGCTGATCATGACCCGGGCCGTGCTGCTGCCGGGCTCGGATCGGCTGTTTACCCTGGTGATGGCGAAAGACAGCAGCGCCCTGACACAGACCCTCAACAAGACCCGTATCAGCCTGTTCCTCGGCCTCGGCTTTGCCGCGACCGGTCTGGTGCTGGGCTTCATGTTCCAGATTGTCTACGGCCTGCGCCCCTTAAACCTGCTGCGGCGGGAGTTGGGGCGGGTCCATCAGGGCCATCAGGAGGGGTTCCGGCTGCGCTATCCGCTGGAGATCCAGCCGCTGGTGGAGGATATCAACCGGCTGCTGCACCACTACGGCGAACTGTTGCAGCGGGCCCGCTCCCACACCGGCAATCTGGCTCACGCCCTCAAGACGCCGCTCAGCATCATGCGCAATCAGGTGGCCCAGCTCTCGCCCGAGGATCAGGCCGCCATCGGCGAGCAGCTCGACCAGATCCAGCGCCACATTGACTACCACCTCGGCAAGGCGCGGGTGACCGGCGCCGCCAAGATCCTCGGGGTCTCGACCCCGGTGCGGGCGCGGGTGGAGTACATCTGCCGCGCCTTCTCCCGCCTCTATCCGGGCAAGACGGTGGACTTGCAGGTGCCGGCCGAACTGGCGGTCGGGGTGGAGGAGCAGGACTTCGACGAGATGGTGGGCAACCTGCTGGAGAACGCCTTCAAGTGGTCCGCCAGCGAGCTGCGCATCTCCAGCGCCGAGCTGGGAGGCTGGATCACCTTGCGCATCGAGGATGACGGCCCCGGCATGAGCGAGGATCAGATCGCCAAGGCGGTGCTGCGCGGGGTACGGCTCGACGAGAAGGTGCCGGGCTCGGGCCTTGGCCTCAACATCGTCTCCGATCTGGCGGAAGCCTACCGCGGCAGCTTCATCATGGGGCGCGCCGAACTGGGCGGGCTGGCGGCCTCTCTCTCGCTGCCCAAGGTGGCAAGAGTGGAGAGCTAGGCATAAGATATGGCACCTGTTTTAGCCTGAGGAAGAGAACCATGACTGATGATCCATGGGCACTGTGTCACCTCGACGACTCATTCGATGCTTCGGTTCTGGGGATCAAGGGTGCCCAGATCCAGTGGTTTGAAGATCGGGATGGCCTGATTGCCTACCTGCTCGAGGATTATGTCGATCTGCTGGCCGATGTGGGCGAGCTGGACGAGGATCAGACCGAGCAGGCGCGCGAGCGCTTCACCCTGCTGGTGGAGCAGAGCTTTGACGATCGCACCCTGATGGATGCCATCAACGATCTCGCCTCCGGCCTGCGTCGCATCGCCTGGCTGGGGCCGCTCTCCGAGCTGGCCGAGATCAGCGACGAGTTCGCCTCCGGTCTGCGCCGCTACTTCTGGAGCCAGTACGACGGGGATGAAGATGACCCGGACGCCTGGGTGCCGGAAGAGCTCTGGCCGCAGCTGGTTGAGTGCGCGCAGGAGTATATGGAAGAGGGTGATTTCTGACGCTCTGCCAGCTCATCGCAGTGACAAGAGACGGCGCCTTCGGGCGCCGTTTCTATTGGTATCGGGTCGTCGCGGCGATCCGTTATGGCGGTAAGCAAGCGGTTGTGGTGATCGGAGGATGACGTCTGAGGGCAGGGGAGAGGGAAGAGAGGCAGTAATGGGCCGCGTTGGGTTAGGTATAAGTAAAAATCAGGTCATATCCCGAAAATCCATAAATTATATTTATGCCGTCAGGATTGGCCCCTGAGGGGGCCTTCGGTGGTGCTCGCGGGCCCCGCTAAGGGCTCCGCCGATCCGGGTGGCAGGATGTCACGGTAAAGGGCGAGGCGGATCCCGATCCGCTGCGTCCTTGTCCAGATGCCCGTCCCCTGAGATAAAGAAACGGCGCCTTGATGGCGCCGTTTTGCTTGGGTCGAAAGAGCCGTTAGCCGTTGGCCGGTACCGCGTGAGCGGTGTTGGTCAGCACCGGGCCTGTGTACTTCTCGATCTGCAGCTGGGCCATATGGCCGCAGTTGCCCTGCGCCAGACTGGACGAGCCCTCGTCGAAGGTGAGGCAGTTGACGTTGCCATTCTTGCAGATGCTGCCCGCTTCGCCCGGTTTGGCCGGATCGTACCAGGCCCCTTCGCAGATCCGTACCACCCCTTGGCGCACATCCTCGGAGAGCAGGGCGCCCACCAAAATCTGGCCGCGCTCGTTGAAGGCACGCACCAGATCCCCCTGAGCGATGCCACGGGCCTTGGCGTCGGCGGGATGGATCATGATCGCTTCGCGGTCGGCGATGGCGAACTTGTCCCGCAGCGGGGTGTTGTCGAGCTGGGAGTGCAGCCGCTGGGTCGGGTGGGAGGTGTTGAGCGACAGCGGATAGCGCGCCGCCACTTCACTCTTCACCCACTCTTTCGGCTCATACCACTTGGGATGGCCAGCGCAGTCGGCATAACCCATCCCGGCCACCGTGTTGGAGAAGATCTCGATCTTGCCGGACGGGGTGCCGAGCGGGTTGAGCAGCGGGTTCTCGCGAAAATCGGCGTGACGGATCCACTGGCGGTTGGCCTCGGGGATCGGGAAGCGGATGTAGTTGTTGGACTCCCAGAACATGTTGAACGGCGGCAGCGCTACACGGGCACCACGGGCCTGCGCCGCCATGCCGTCGTACATCTGCTTGAGCCACAGCATCTCGTCCTTCCCTTCGGTGTACTGCTCCTGCACACCCAGCTTGGCGGCGATGGCGCTGAAGATGTCGAAGTCGTTGCGGGCTTCAAACTGCGGTGGCACGCACTGGTGCATCGGGAAGACATAGCGCTGGGAGTAGTCGCCGCCCATCTCCAGATCGTTGCGCTCGTAGCTGGTGGTGACCGGCAGCACGATGTCGGCGTGCTTGGCGGTAGCGGTCCAGTAGGGCTCGTGAACGATCACGGTCTGCGGTTTGCGCCACGCCTGCAGCAGGTTGTTGGTGTCCTGATGGTGGTGGAAGGGGTTGCCACCTGCCACGTAGACCAGCTTGATGTCCGGATAGGTCACCTTGCGGCCGTTGAAGTCGATGGTCTTGCCCGGGTTGGCGAGACAGTCGGCGATGCGCGCCACCGGGATCGGGGCCGGGCTGTTCTTCGGTGCGTTGCCAGCAGAGATACCCGCCAGAATGCCGCCCTTGGCGGTGGGGCTGCCACCGGAGGAGTAGTGATAACTGAAACCGTAGCCGCCGCCCGGCAGGCCGATCTGGCCCAGCATGGAGGCCAGGGTCACCAGCATCCAGTTCGGCTGTTCGCCATGCTGCTGACGCTGCATGCCCCAACCGGCCATGATCATGGTGCGCTTGGCGGCCATGTCGAGGGCCAGCTGGCGGATCACCTTGGCATCGACGCCGCAGACGGTGCTCGCCCACTCGGCGCTCTTCGGCTGACCATCATCCTTGCCGAGCAGGTAGGCGAGGAACTTGTCGAAGCCAACTGTGTAGCGATCGAGGAAGGCCTGATCGTGCTTCTGTTCGGTATAGAGGGTGTGAGCGACACCCAGCATCATGGCCACGTCGGTGTAGGCGTTGGGGGCAATCCACTCTGCGCCGACCAGCTTGGCGGTCTCGTTGTAGATGGGATCGATGCTGATGACGCGGGTGCCTTTCTCTTTCAGCGCCTTGAAGCCGGCCTGACCCTCATGATCCGGCATGTTCCAGCTGTTTTTCAGAGTCACCTGAGCATTGACTCCCCACAGCACCACCAGTTCGGCGTTCTCCACCACGTTGGGCCAGGCGGTCTGCTGCTCGTACACCTCGATGGAACCCATCACGTGGGACATGATCACCTGAGCAGCGCCGGTGGAGTAGTCACCGGCATAACCGGTGAAGCCGCCGGAGAGGTTCATCAGGCGGTGCAGCAGGGTGCGGCTGTTGTGGAACATGCCGACACTCTTCCAGCCGTAGGAACCGGCGTGGATCGCCTGCGGGCCGAAGTCGGTCTGGACCCGCTGGATTTCACCGGCCACCAGTTCAATGGCTTTCTCCCAGCTCACCCGCACCCACTGGTCGGCGCCGCGCAGCTCCGGCTTGGCGCCCGGGCCGTGCTCCAGCCAGCTCTTGCGTACCATGGGGTACTTGATGCGGTTCTTGGCGTGTACCTGGAACGGCGCCATGTCGATGAGATCGTTCGGCGCCGGATCATCGGCCACTGGCTGGACCCGCACCATGCGGCCATCCTCGACGACAGCCTCGAAGGCCCCCCAGTGGGCGCCGGTCAGAATGCCCTTCTGGGCGGGAACCAGGGTCGGGAACTGGCTCAATGCGGTGCTGATGGCTTGCGCCAGCGCACTCTTGGGAAAAATACCGCCAAGCAGGGGCAGAGCGGCGCAGGCACCGAGCCCCTTGAGCAGGTTGCGGCGGGACAGATTGGTCTTCTTGTCGTTGAAAAAAGTCATAACGGTTTTCCTCTGTTCCAGCCTTAGTGGGCCGCGCTCATGTCACTGGCATGTTTCTGGACATACTGGGTCAGCATGCGAGCCTGTTCCGGGGTCAGGGAGGTACGAGATTCCATCCCCTTGATGACGCCGATCCACTGGTTGGCGTTGAAGTGATCCAGCGCGGTGAGGCCGTGGCAGCCGGTACAGTTGTTGGACATCAGGGTGGAGGCGTACTGCCACAGCTTGCCCTGATCGCCGATGAGCTGGCTCTCGTCCACCCAGGCGGTCAGGCTGACCTGATGCCAGGTGAGGTTGGTGGCGCTGTCGGTTTCGCTCTTGCCGGTGACCAGCGCTTTCTTGGCGGCATCGCCGACCAGCACGCTGAGGATCCGTTTGCCGGGGGCGGCGTAGAACACTTCGCTCACGCCATCCTGCTGCCAGCCGTCGATGCGCACCCGGGCACGGCCATTCTCATTGCCCATCATCTCAACCTGAGTGGAGGGCATCAGGGTGCCTTCATCGGTCTTGGCGCTGGCATCCAGATAGAGCGGGGTGGTGGCGATGGCGTAGCGGGTGGTGACGCTGGCCGGGGTCTGGGCGGCGGCTTGCGCCAGTTCGCTGGCACCGGCGGCAGCCAGACCGCTCATGTCGGGCATGATGTGGGCAACGCCGCGGTGGCAGTCGATGCAGGTCTGGCCATCCTTGATGGCGATGGGGTGTTCGGCGCGGGCGTTGGGGCGCTGGGCCAGAATGTCCATCGCTGCGTAGCTGTGGCAGCTGCGGCAGGTAGCGGAGTCATTGGCTTTCAGCTCGTCCCACACGGTCTGGGCCATCCGCAGCTTGTGGGCCTCGTATTTCTCCGGGGTGTCGAGGGTGCCGATCGCCTCGTGATAGATATCCTTCACGGCGCGGATCTTGGTCCACAGATAGGAGGTGGGGTCGCCCGGGATGTGGCAGTCGGCGCACTCGGCGCGGATCCCCTTGGTGTTCTGGAAGTGGACGCTGCCCTGATACTCGGCCAACGGAGTCTGCATGGAGTGGCAGGAGACGCAGAATTCGGTGGAGCTGGTCTTGTGCAGCACGGTCACGGTGACGCCGAGGGCGGCGATACCCAGCATGGCGCCCAGCAGCAGGAGCCAGAACCAGGGCTTTCTTATCAGTTTTCCAATCATGGGGGCGGTGTCCTGTGGTCGATGAATACCAACATAGTAGTAGGTACATGGTAGTCATCGGAGGCGCAGAGGGTGTTGACCTCAATCATGGTTTGAATTTTAAGATGTACGTCACATTGTGATTAATATTTTGTTATTGACTGATTTGTCGAATTTAGTTCTGAAAATTATCAATTTAATGATTCTTTTACTTTCTTTTGCCGCTGTTAGCCCCCTCGCAAAACCCTGACGGATTCGTTGATATAGTCGGGATTAAGCCTCAACGGAGTGTCGCTGATGAGCCCTTTCTCCCTGCTGTGTGTCGCCGCCGATGTCCAGCTGCTGGCCGAGTTCGAACAGGAGCTGGCGCCGCTGCTCAGCCGCTTTGCGCTGGTGGTCGCCACCGGGCAGGAGTCGGCCGAGATGGCGCTCGACGAGCTGGAGCGCAAGGGGCAGCCGCCGGCCGTGGTGGTGTGCGACAGCGATCTGGGGGATGGCCGCGGCGCCGACTTTCTGATCCGCCTCGGCAGCCAGCACGAGGCGTGCCGCAAGATCCTGCTGGGCAGCCAGCCCGAGATGAAATCGATCATCGAGGCGGTCAACCTCGGCCGCCTCGACTACTACCTGCAGCGCCCCTGGCGCGATGGCAGTCTGCGCCGCGCCGTCATCGAGCAAGCGAGTCAGTTCGTGCTGCACTGCCCCGAGGCGGATCTGCTGAGCTACGCGACCGTGCTCGACAACCAGCGACTGCTGCGGGCCCATGTCGATCGCCAGTTGGCTGCCTATCGTCAGGGCTTTATGGATTACACCCGTTGCAGCGACGAGGAGTTGTCGCGAGTGGTGATCGACGGCCTCTACCAGTTTTTCGAAGGCAACGACGAGGCGCGGGTCTGCCGCCATTACAGCCCGGGCCATGTGCTGACCCGCGAGGGGGAGCCCAACAGCTTCCTCTGGTTTATCGCCAAGGGGGAGGTGGTGCTGCGCAAGCGCGATGCCCACGGGGTCGATCAGGAGGTGGTGCACTACCGCACCGGCGCGCTGGTGGGGGGCATGTCCTTCGTGAGCGGCGAACCCGCTTTTACCACCGGAGTGACCCTGACCGGCGCCGAGGTGATCAAGCTCGACAAGCTGCAGTTCTCCCGCGTCATGGAGGCGCGCAGCGAGCTGCTCCCCTCATTTACCAACCTGCTGCTGCGCCACTTCAACCGTCGCCTGCAAAACAGCATTCGTACCGAGATGCGGTTGCAGCAGACCCTCGACTCCCTCGAAGCGGCTCATGCCCAGCTGATGGAGAGCGAGAAGATGGCGATGCTGGGCCAGCTGGTGGCCGGTGTCGCTCACGAGCTCAACAACCCGGTGGCGGCCATTATCCGCGGTAGCGAGACCCTGCGCGCCGCCATCCCAGATCTCATCAACCTCGAACTGCCCGCCGCCCTCAAGGGGCTTGGCAACCAGACACTCTGTCAGGCGCTCTTCTCCCAGCCGGTCTCGACCAGCGAGATCCGGGACAAAACCCGGCAGGCCGAGCGGCGCTTTGGCGAGCGTCAGCAGGCGCGGCTGGCAGTGCAGATGAATCTGGATGACGAGCTAAGCTGGCAGCGCTGGTTTGCCGGACGTACCGCCAATGAGCGGGAGGCGCTGCTGGTGCAGCTGGAGCTATTCCAGCAGACCGGCAGCTTTCTGCGCAATATCGAGGTGTGTGCCCGTCGCATCGGCGATCTGGTCAAGAGCCTCAAGCAGTATGCGCGGCAGGACAGGGATGAGCCCTCGCTGGTGGATCTGCACGAGGGGCTGGAAGATACCCTGCTGATGTTTGAGAACCGCCTCAAGCAGCATGAGTTGTGCAAGGAGTACCAACCCCTGCCGCTGGTGCGCTGTCATCCCGCCGCCCTGCAGCAGGTGTGGACCAACCTCATCGCTAACAGTCTGGATGCCATGAGCGAGCCGGGAAGATTGACGGTGCGCACCGGCCTGCCGGAGCCCGGCTGGGTGATGGTGGAGGTGGAGGATAGCGGCTGCGGCATCGAGCCCGAGCTGTGGCAGCGGATCTTCGATCTCAACTTCACCACCAAGCGGGAGGGGCACTTTGGTCTCGGCATTGGTCTGAGCGTCTCGCTGCAGATAGTGCAGCAGCACCACGGCCGGATCGAGGTGGCTTCGGAGCCGGGACGCTATACCCGGATGCGGGTCTGCCTGCCGCTGGGGGATATCGGGATGGCCGACTACGGGGGAGGGCCCCGCCACAACGAGCATGCGGCCTGAGCGGACGCATCTGCCAAAAGAGGGCGTGCCGTGGTGCGCCGCCAAGGAGGAGCAATGAACAAACACTATCTGATCCTGTGCGTGGACGATGAGCGGGAGGTGCTGGAGGCGGTGCTCCACGACCTCGCACCGTTTCGCAGCCACTTCGAGCTGGATGGCGCCGAGAGCGTCGATGAGGCGCGCGAGGTGGTGCACGAGTGGGAGCGGGAGGGGGGCAGGCTGGCGCTGATCCTCTGCGATCACATCATGCCGGGAACCCTGGGGGTCGACTTTCTGGTGGAGCTGAACCGGCGTACTGCGACCCGGGCCAGCCGCAAGCTGCTGCTGACCGGGCAGGCGGGGCTGGAGGCGACCATCGAGGCGGTCAATCGCGGCGGATTGCACTACTACCTCGCCAAGCCGTGGAAGCTGGAGAGCTTGCAGGAGGCGGTGCGCGAGCAGCTGACCGACTATCTGCTGACGGAGGATGGCGACAATGCCTTCCACTATGCCCCCGTGCTCAATCAGGCGCGGCTGTTTGCCGCCATTCACGACAATCCGTTCGACGAGTAGTCGCGGTTGGGCTTTATCGGTGGGCGCTGTATACTGTCTGCATATACAGTGTTTCAGGTAGTCACCGATGCGACTCTTCATCGCCGAGAAGCCCACTCTGGGGCGCGCCATTGCCGATGCCCTGCCCAAGCCCCACAAGAAGGGCGACGGTTTTATCGAGACCGCCCAGGGGGATGTGGTCACCTGGTGCATCGGCCACCTGCTGGAGCAGGCCGAGCCCGATGCCTATGACGCCGCCTTCAAGCAGTGGCGGATGGAGCATCTCCCCATCGTGCCCGCCCAGTGGCAGCTGGTGGCCAAGCCCAAGACCAAAACCCAGCTCACCGTCATCAAGCGGCTGATCAAGCAGGCCGACTGCGTGGTCAACGCCGGTGACCCGGACCGGGAAGGACAACTGCTGGTGGACGAGGTGATCGACTTTCTCGGCTACCCGAAAACCAAGCCGGTGCAGCGTTGTCTCATCAGCGATCTCAACCCGCCCGCGGTGCGCCGCGCCCTCGACAAGCTCAGAGACAACAAGGAGTTCGTGCCGCTGGCGGTCTCGGCGCTGGCTCGCAGTCGTGCCGACTGGCTTTACGGCATCAACATGACCCGCGCCTACACTCTGCTCGGACGCAAGGCCGGTTGCAGCGAGCTGCTCTCGGTCGGTCGGGTGCAGACTCCACTGCTCGGGCTGGTGGTGCGGCGGGATCTCGAGATCGAGGCTTTCGTCCCCAAACCCTTCTACGAGGTGTTGGCCCATCTGTTGACCGATAGCAACGAGCGCTTCACCGCCAAGTGGCTGCCGTCCGAAGCCTGCCTGCCGTGGCAGGATGAGGAGGGGCGGGTGCTCAACCGGGCGCTGGCCGACAAGGTGGTGAGCCGGATCAACGGCCAACCGGCACAGGTTGAATCGGTGGAGGAGCAGGCCCGCAAGCAGGCGGCGCCGCTGCCCTACAACCTCTCCAGCCTGCAGATCGATGCCGCCAAGCGCTTCGGCATGGATGCCAAGCGGGTGCTCGACATCTGCCAGAGCCTCTACGAGCGCCACAAGCTTATCACCTATCCGCGCTCCGACAGCCGCTATCTGCCGACCGACCACTTCAAGCGGGCCGAGCAGGTGCGCGGCGCCATCGCCGCCACTGCTCCTGCGCTGGCCAAGGCGGTTGCCGAGGCAGATGGCAAGATCCGCAGCAAGGCGTGGAACGACAGCAAGGTGGATGCTCACCACGCCATCATTCCCACCGAGAAGCAGGGCAACCCCGCCACCTTGGGGGCCGACGAGGCAAAGCTTTACGGCCTGATTGCCCGCCAGTACCTGCTGCAGTTCTATCCCCCGTTCGAATACAACGACAGCAAGGTGCTGCTGCGCATCGCCGGTGGCCTGTTTCAGGCCAAGGCGCGGCGCATTTTGAAAGCGGGCTGGAAGGCGCTGCTCGGGGTGGAGGAGGATGACGACGAAGAGAAGGCCGGTACCCTGCCTGCCCTGAAAGAGGGGGAGCAGCTGCTCTGCGAGCGGGGCGAGCTGCAGGAGAAGATGACCCAGCCGCCCAAGTCATTTACCGATGCGACTCTGCTGGCGGCCATGACCGGCATCGCCCGCTATGTGCAGGATCCCGAGATCCGCAAAACCCTGCGCGACACCGATGGCCTCGGCACCGAGGCGACCCGGGCCGGCATCATCGACCTGCTGTTCAAACGCCGCTTTCTGGTGCGCCAGGGCAAGAGCATCAAGGCGACCCCGACCGGGCGGGCACTGGTGCAGGCGCTGCCTGCCACCGCCACCACGCCGGATATGACGGCGCTGTGGGAGCAGAGTCTCGGTCAGATCGCCGAGCGTCACGGCAGCTACCAGCAGTTTATGGGGCCGCTCACCGAGCAGCTCAACGGCTTGATTGAGGGGGCGCGGCAGGACTCCGGTGCCAGCTTCAGCGCCCTACCCAAGGAGGCACCAGGCGCCGGCAAGCGGCGCTTTACCAAGCGCAAGAGTCCGGTTGCTGGCGGTGCAGCGCCTCGCAAGAGTTCAGGCAGAAGTGCGGGCAGGAGCACAGGCAAGCGGACTACCAAAAGCCAGGCGGCCTGACCATGGGGTGTCGGCAGGAAAAAGAGAGGGGCCACAGTGGGCCCCTCTCTTTTTGTCGGCGTAATGGTCAGCGGTCATTAGCCGGTGTAGACGCTCTCTTCCGGATACTTTATGCGGGTCTCGCTCGGGCGGGCCAGCATAAAGGCGAGGGTGAGCGGGCCAAGACGGCCGCAGATCATCACCAGCACCAGAATGAACTTGCCCGGGCCGCTCAGGCTGGGGGTGATGCCGGTGGAGAGGCCGACGGTGGCAAACGCCGAGATGGTTTCGAACATGATTTTGTCGAACGGCAGGGCGTCGGTGATCATCAGCAGGAACATGGCCAGCATCAGCACCATGGTGCTGACGATAATGATGGCCAGCGAGCGGGTGACGATCTGGGGCGACAGGGTGCGGCCGAAGGCGGTAACGTGAGGGCGCTTGGTAAGAAACGCCTTGGTCGCCAGCAGCACCACGGCAAAGGTGGTCACCTTGATACCACCACCGGTGGAGGTGGCACCGGCACCGATAAACATCAGCATCATCATGAACAGCAGCGAGGCGGGCACCATCTGGCCGATGTCGATGGAGTTGAAGCCCGCGGTACGGGCGCTGGCCGACTGGAAGAAGGCTGCCAGCAACTGGCCGCCAATGCCGGCGTTGCCGAGGGTACCCGGATTGTTGCGCTCCAGCAGCCAGAAGACCACGGTCCCCAGCAGCAGCAGGGCCGGCGTCATCAGGATCATCAGCTTGCTGTGCAGCTTCAGCTTGCGCCAGCGACGGTTGCGCACCAGGTCGACGATGACGGTAAAGCCGATACCGCCGAGGATCAGCAGGCCGGCGATGGTCAGGCTGATGAGGGGATCGTCCCGATAGCTGATCAGGTTGTTGGCAAACAGCGAGAAGCCGGCGTTGTTGAAGGCGGAGACAGCGTGGAAGAAGCTGACGTAGAGGCCGCGATCCCAACCCATTTCGGGCACCCAGCGGATGGCCATCAGGCCGGTGCCGATCAGCTGGGCGATGAAGGCGAACAGCACAATACGCTTCACCAGCTGGATGATGTTGACCGAGCCCTCCTGTCCCAGCGCCTCCTTGGCCAGTACCTGCTGGCGCAGGCCGACCCGCTTGCTGAAGATGGCGATGAGCAGCAGGGTCATGGTCATCTGCCCCAGACCGCCTATCTCCATCAGCATGATCAAAAAGATCTGCCCCTGCAGGGTGAAGGCGGTGCCGGTATCCACCACGCCAAGACCTGTCACGCAGATGGCCGAGGTGGCGGTGAACAGGGCATTGATGAAGCTCACCTCGCCATTATGGCTGGAGGGCTGCACCAGAAAGATGGTGCCTATCAGCAGGATGATAAGAAAGCTGCCAAGGATCAGCTTGGCCTCGCTCCAGCGGGAGTCATCCTCCTTATGGAGGGCGAAGGCGAAGTTGTTACGCCAACGGGTCATAGAGTTTCCAGCCAGTGATCGATCGCGTGTTTGTTGCCTGCCAGGATGAGGATGTCACCCAGTTGCAGCTCCATCTTGCCGGTCAGCACGTTGTGCAGCACGTCGCCGCGCTTGATGGCAAGGAGCTGGAAGTCGTTCTGCTGCAGCAGGTGGAAGTCGCTGAGGGCCTTGCCGTTTTGTGGCAGACCGATGACGAATTCTGTCAGCACCATGTCGTGGCCCAGCTCGAGATAGTCGAACAGGCGGTTGTCGAGCATGCTCTGCGCAACGCGACGCCCCATGTCCCACTCGGGGTTGATCACCTTGTCGGCGCCCACTTTCTGCAGGATCTTGGCGTGGAACTTGTCGCGGGCCTTCACCCATACCTTCTTCACCCCCGCTTCTTTCAGAACCAATGTGGTGAGGATGCTGGTCTCCAGGTTGTCACCGATGGCGACAAAGACGATGTCGAAATTGGAGAGTCCCAGTTCTGCCACTGTGGCCTCGTCGGTGGCATCGGCCACGATGACGTGGTTGCAGAGGGTCGCAATTTGGCGGGTCTTGCTCTCGTCGATGTCGATAGCCAGCACCTCGGCATCCTGCCGCTGCAGCTCTTCGCACAGCGCACTGCCAAACAGGCCCAGGCCGATGACGGCAAACTGGTTGTTCATGAGTTATTCCTCAACAGTTGAAGCTGACTACTCTAACCCACTGTTATTCGTCCGAAAAGAGCACAGATTTTTCGTCACCGGCAACTTGAGGTAGACTGCCTCCTTGCACCAAGCCGGGATAGACAGATGAAACTGAATGCCAACGCCTCCTTGTTGAAACTCAACACCCTCGCCCTCGATGCTTACTGCCTCTGGTTGGCCGAGGTGGAGCTGATCTCCGATCTGGCTGCCCTGCGAAGTGATGCCGAGCTGAACGCGCTGCCCCGTCTGAACCTCGGTAGTGGCAGCAATGTGCTGTTTACTACCGACTTCCACGGTCTGGTGGTGCTCAACCGGCTCAAGGGAATTACCGCGCAGGATCAGGGCGATCACTGGCTGCTGCATGTTGCAGCGGGTGAGGATTGGCATCAGCTGGTCTGTCATACCCTGCAACAGGGTTGGTTCGGACTGGAGAATCTGGCGCTCATCCCCGGCACGGTCGGTGCGGCCCCGGTGCAGAACATCGGCGCCTACGGGGTCGAGCTGGCGAACTTCTGTGTCTATGTCGAGGCCTTCAACTGGCAGAGCGGCGAGATCGAGCGGATCGAGGTGCAGCAGTGCCGCTTCGGCTATCGCGACAGCATCTTCAAGCACGAGTATCAGGACTCCCATCTGATCACCGCAGTCGGCCTCAAGTTGCCCAAGGCGTGGCAGCCGGTGCTGGGCTATGGCCCGCTGGCCGCGCTTGGCGACCAGCCGAGCGCTCAGGCCATCTTCGACACCGTCTGCGCCACCCGCATGGCCAAGCTGCCGGATCCCGCCGTGCTCGGCAACGCCGGCAGCTTCTTCAAGAATCCGGTGGTGCCCGCCGCGCTGGCTGAGTCACTTAAACTGGCATATCCGCAGATGCCCTGTTATCCGGCCGGGGAGGGGCAAGCCAAGCTGGCGGCTGGCTGGCTCATCGACCAGTGCGGTCTCAAGGGATTTGCCATCGGCCGCGCCGCCGTTCATCAGGAGCAGGCGCTGGTGCTGGTCAATCAGGGCGGCGCCAGCGCCATGGAGCTGATCGCGCTGGCTGCCCACGTGCGCGACAGCGTGGAGCAGAAGTTTGGCGTGGTGCTGGAACACGAGGTGCGCTTCATGGGCGCGCACGGTGAAACCTGGCTCGATGAGGTGCTCTCATGACGTTGACTCCAATCAGACAGACCCTGATCACCCTGCTCAGCGACGGCCAGTTCCACTCCGGTGAGCAGCTGGGCGAGCAGCTGGGCATCAGCCGGGCGGCAGTGAGCAAGCATATGGCTGCACTCAAGGAGCTGGGGCTGGATCTCTTTAGCCTGACCGGCAAGGGTTACCGGCTGGCGGTGCCGATGGCGCTCTATGACGAGGCGCAGCTGCAGGCGCTGGCCCCAATGGCGCCGGTGCACTGTTTTCCTGTGATCGGTTCGACCAACCAGTATCTGCTGGACAGGGTCAATCAACTGCGCTCTGGCGAGAGTTGCCTTGCCGAGTGCCAGACCGCCGGGCGCGGCCGTCGTGGCAAGCCTTGGGTCTCGCCGTTTGGCTGCCAGCTGATCCTCAGCATGTACTGGCGGCTGGAGCAGGGGATGGCGGCCGCCATGGGGCTCAGTCTGGCGGTCGGCGTCGCCGTAGTGGAAGCGCTGGAGTCTCTCGGTTATCACGGCGTTGAGCTGAAGTGGCCCAACGATCTCTACTATCAGGGGCGCAAGCTGGCGGGCATTCTGGTAGAGATGAGCGGCAGCGCCGGTGCCAGTTGCCATCTGGTGATCGGTATTGGCCTCAATCTGGCGATGCCGGCCCGCGAAGGGGAGAAGATCGATCAGGCCTGGGCCGAGCTGCGCCACATCAACCCCGAGCTGGTTGATCGCAATGAGCTTGCTGCCCGGATGATCGCCTATCTGCAGCGGGCGATGCAGACCTTCGAGCAGAGCGGGTTGGCGAGCTTTGTCGATCAGTGGAACCGGCTCGACCACTTTGCCGGTCGCCCCGTCCGTCTCTTGATGGGGGAGCAGGAGATCCGCGGTATCGCTCGTGGTATCGACGATCGCGGTGCCCTGCGGCTGGAGACGGAGGAGGGCACCAAGTTTTATCTTGGTGGCGAACTCTCCCTGCGCCGGGGTGATTGAACGTTGCGCCTGGCGATAACCGTTAGCGACAAAATAGAGAGGGGACCAGCAGGTCCCCTCTCTGTTATCCGGCACTGTGCGAACTGCCGTGCTTATTTGCGCAGCTTGATCTGTTCGATGGCGTGCTCGTTGCCCTTGGTCAGGATCAGGTTGGCCCGCTCCCGGGTCGGCAGGATGTTCTCCTGCAGATTGAGATAGTTGATATCCTGCCAGATGTTGTTGGCGATCTGGGTCGCTTCGCTCTCGCTCAGCTTGGCGTAGTGGTGGAAGTAGGAGTCGGGATCCGAGAAGGCACCACTGCGGAATTTGAGGAAGCGCTCGATATACCAGGTGCGCAGCAGGTCGGCTTCGGCATCCACATAGATGGAGAAGTCGACGAAATCGGAGACAAAGACCCGGTGTGGCTCCTGCGGATAATCCATACCGCTCTGCAGCACATTGAGCCCTTCCAGGATCAGGATGTCCGGTTGCTCCACCACCTTCTTCTCGTCAGGGATGATGTCGTAGATAAGATGGGAGTAAACCGGCGCTTCCACCTTCTCGTGGCCGGCACGGATATTGGCGACAAACTCCACCAGATGGCGGATATCGTAGGATTCCGGGAAACCCTTTCGGCGCATCAAGCCACGCTCTTCCAAGACCTTGTTTGGGTAGAGAAAGCCGTCGGTGGTGACCAGCTCCACCCGCGGGTGCTCCGGCCAGCGCTCCAGCAGGGCCTGCAGGATACGGGCCGTGGTGCTTTTGCCCCCCGCTACGCTGCCAGCGATGCTGATGATATAGGTACCCTTGCCGCGTGACTGGCCGAGGAACTGCTCCAGTACCCGGCTACGGCGCTGCTTGGCTTTGACATAGAGATTGAGCAGGCGGGAGAGGGGCAGATAGATCTCCTCTACCTCCTTCAATGACACCTTTTCGTTGATACCGCGCAGGGTCTGCAGATCGTGTTCGGTCAGGGTCAGGGGGACCGAATCGCGCAATAACGCCCATTTTTCGCGGGTGAATTGCAGATAGGGGTTATGCTCTGTCGTCATGGTGTCATCACTGTTTCTTTGGCACGGCGACCATACACCAAGGGGTGGAGAGCGACAAGGGACGCATCCAGATTGGCCTGAATCCCTCTGCTTTTTTGCCCGGATCCCGGCAATAATCCACATTTTGCAGGGTGCAATGGTTGCATCCCCCAAATCCTTACAATAAAATGCGCGACGCTTGGATGTCTGTCGCCTGTTTGCTCGGCAAAAGCGATAAAAAACAGTGGGTGCAAGCAGAATTACCACTGTGACAATCTGGCATCTGGAGGGGTTCCCGAGCGGCCAAAGGGATCAGACTGTAAATCTGACGGCTCTGCCTTCGAAGGTTCGAATCCTTCTCCCTCCACCATATTTCTCTGCGGTTTGAGTTCTTTGGGTTAGAGAAATGCGGGCATCGTATAATGGCTATTACCTCAGCCTTCCAAGCTGATGATGCGGGTTCGATTCCCGCTGCCCGCTCCAAGATGCTGATATGGCTCAGGCGATACCAAGAGCTACGCCCTCAGGGTGAAGTCGGCAGTCGAACCTGTCTGTCAGCACCAGCCTCTCTTCCCCACCAGATTCAAATCCATCATATAAACTGTTCTGTGGTTAGCTTGCCACCGCGTACTCAGCGTTAGTTTAGAGGGACGATCATGTCTAAAGAAAAATTTGAGCGTAATAAACCGCACGTTAACGTGGGTACCATCGGCCACGTTGACCACGGTAAAACCACCCTGACTGCAGCTATCACCAACGTGCTGGCCAAGCACTTCGGTGGTAAAGCTTTCGCCTT
>NZ_CAWNWX010000062.1:0-1621 GCF_963878195.1 Aeromonas sp. HMWF016 | reverse complement strand
AAGGTGGTCTGTGTAAGGTGCAATGCCTTACATTCATTTCCATGCGTGTTTTTGGGAGGGCTTGTCCCTCCTGTTTTTTAGTCCTGCTAGTAGACGAGGTGAATAAGTTGAGTAGTAAAGGTAACAAGAGTGAGAGTTCTTCATCTATTTTTGAAAAAAACATGATGAGTTTAAGCTTAAATGGCATAGAGATTAAAGTTATGGTGGATGATATATCCAACCATGAACGAGTTGAACGTGTATTTATTTCAACCCCTCCATGTGATGAAGCTGGTAGTTATTGCTCATTGAGTATAGATTGTGTTGCATCAAACTCAATAATATTAAAGGTAAATAAGACGGCTGCCTTCTGAGTCCACATAAAGAAGATTTCTTGAAACTTGATATCAAGTTAATACACTAGCAAGCTTATCATCTTGGATTAATCCCGTCTCAAGAACTCGATAAGCTTCTGATATATTTCATTGTGTTTAGGTGATGACCTAAATGGAGCCGATTTAACGACGTATTATTTTTTGGCTTGAAAGTACATAGTGTAGCAACACGCATCATAAGCAATTGATTTTAATTGATTTTAATTGATTTATTTTGGTTTATCATATTTTACTACTCCCTTTGTACCACACCATTTAGAGTGAGCCTCATTCAAAGAAACAGAGGCTCTCAGTGTATGATGTTAAATATATCAAAGTTACCTGTGGCGGGTGTTACATTTGTATCCGCTATAATTGTGGCTGCATCAGCAGAGTCTGCAACGTCAAATATATCATCAGTCATATATGGGCATGCTCCAATAGGTTTATTAAGGATCGACAAAAAGACAGCACCTGGTGGGAAGGTGGGCAAGCTACAGCCAGGTGCGACACTTTTAGCAACTCCGTCATTAACAGATGAGGATGGTGACCTGCCAGCACCTTATGTTGTCCAATACCAATGGGTTAAAGCCACTGGTGATATATCTGTTATTGAAGTAATCGATAATGCTTGGCAACAATTAGATATATCAGCCCCACTGCCCATAACAGTAGAAAATATTGGCTTTCATATAATTATTAAATTTGTGCCTACAACGCTAACTGGTCTTCCAAATACAGGTGTGACAAAGTACTGGTCATCTGCGAGGAGAGTTATAGATGGTAATAATACGGTAGATATAGACGATCCAACTGGGCCAGTAGAATCTATCTCAGTGAGTGAAGGTGCTTTCAGTGTTGCCCTTGTCCACGTTAGTGGTGAAACATTTACTGATGTAGGTAGAAAATCGCCAGGTATATATCCGAAGGAAGGCTCCGATTTGAACCCAATAGTTGGTTCTATTTGGAAGGCTAGTATCACATGCGATGCGAATATACAGCCATTAGCATGTAAGCCTGATAACTTTACCTATCAATGGAAGATTGTGACTGATGTTGGCGCTATTGATGCTACAGGTGTCGGCGCAAATACTGAGTCATACACAGTCAATGCTTTTGACCAAGGAAAGAAGATTTTTGTAGAGGTTTTTCCAAAATCCAAATCAATAAATAATGGCGACTAGATACAATTCATGGGGTTATATCCCTCTAAATATATTAAAAGAAATAGGTAGAAAATACATATAAGAGCGTGAAATGTATATATG
>NZ_CAWNWX010000061.1:21387-45557 GCF_963878195.1 Aeromonas sp. HMWF016 | reverse complement strand
CCCAAGTGAGATGCTCCTTGCCCCATATGGAAGAATAATCTCAGCTGATATCCCATTTGGAATATATATAAAAAATATTTAGCGGAATAGTCAGTATTATCTAACGTAAACACTCGGTAATCTGGGCTAGTAACTCCATCATAATCTGAAATATCCACGTAACCAGTTAATAGGTCCATGTGGTTCATAGCAAAATCACCAAGCTTTACTCGCTGGTATTTTGAGTAATCCATCGAAAGTTGTCCTTCCCCACTTTCGATATCCTTTACCACTATTCCACGTTGGGTAACAGACAGAATGTCATATCCCAGCTCACCAGCAATGCGCTTCCGAATGGTGAACATGTGTTTAACCCGTTTTAGAGTCCAAACAGCAGGCATTTCCCCCACCCAATCGACTCCTGAATTACTATAGGTAGAGTAATTTCTATATTTCCCCACCAGCTGCTGCTGTTCCAGCTTACTCATGAATGCACCTCCGCCAGCAGTTGCATAATCTCCTTGGCTACCGCGTCCAGCTCGGCGTCGATAGCTGCCAGCTCGCGGGGTGGCTGGTACTGGTAGAAGTGGCGGTTAAAAGGGATCTCGTAGCCAACGATGCCAATCTGGCCATCGAGCGGATCGGTTTTGCTGGTGTCAACCCAGGCATCTGGCACATGGGGCAGTACCTCTCGCTTGAGATACTCATCAATGTCCTCCTCCAACGGCACATTCTCGTTATCCCGCAGATCAGGGTTGGCTTCCGGCTCGCCTTTGCTTTTACACACTTCGGCGGCGTCATCCTGCTCAGCCAGATGGTTCACCAGCAGCTTAAAGGCTGGGGCTGGCAGCTTGACCTCCCCCAGCAGCTTGGTCAGCTGCTTTTTGAACTTGTCGCGGGAGAGCAACTTGGCTTCTAGGAACTGGCTCAAGGCAGTCAGGATGGCGGACTGCAGGGAGCCATCGAGCTTGGCCCACCCTTTATCGGCAGTAAGGCTGGCAAGACGTTCGGCATCCTGCGGGTAGAACGCCAGTTTCAGCGGCCGCTCGATGGTCAGACGGCGATAGCCAAAGGCGGTGGTCGGGAAGATTTTGGCGATCGGGCTCTCTTCGTAGCGACTATAGAGGCTGACGATCTCGCTTAACGCCTCGTCGCTCAGCTGTTTGCGCTTGGACCCCAGCGATTTACGCATCGGGCTGTGCATATCGCTGGCGTTGATCAGCAGCACTTTGCCCTTACGCTCGGCCGGTTTGTGGTTGGAGAGCACCCAGATATAGGTAGCGATGCCGGTGTTGTAGAACATATCGGTGGGCAAGGCCACCAGCGCATCCAGCAGGTCGTGCTCGAGGATATAACGACGGATCTCGCTCTCGCCACTGCCCGCCCCACCGGTAAAGAGCGGTGAGCCGTTGAGGATAATCCCGATCTTGGAGCCCGCACACTCAGCCGAGGGTTGCTGCATCTTGGCGATGAGGTGCATCAAGAATAGCAAGGAGCCGTCAGATACCCGTGGCAAGCCGGGACCAAAGCGACCGTTAAAACCCAGCTTGGTCGCTTCATCCCGCACCTGCTTTTCAACCTTTTTCCAATCCACCCCGAATGGCGGGTTAGAGAGGCAGTAATCAAAGGTCTTGTAGGGCAACTGGTCATCAGAGAGGGTATTGCCCAGCTTGATGTTGCTGATCTCCTGCCCCTTGATCAGCATGTCGGCCTTACAGATGGCGTAGGACTCGGGGTTGAGCTCCTGGCCGAAGGTGGCCAACCGTGCAGCGGGATTCAGCTCGTACAGATACTCCATGCCACACGAGAGAAAGCCACCAGTCCCCGCGGTGGGGTCATAGATGGAACGCACAATGCCCGGCTTGCCGAGTGCCTCGTCATCACCGGCAAACACCAGGGAGGTGGTGAGCCGCACGATATCGCGAGGGGTAAAGTGTTCACCGGCGGTTTCGTTGGAGCTTTCCGCAAAGCGGCGGATCAGCTCTTCAAACACCAGACCCATGTGGTAGTTGTCTACCGCTTCCGGGGAGAGATCCACGTTGGCAAAGGAGCGAACCACCTTGTAGAGCAGGTCGGCATCTTCCAGCAGGTTGATGCTGGCATCGAAGTTGAAGTGCTCGAAGATCTCACGAGCATCCTTGGAGAAGGCCCGTACGTAGGCATCCAGGTTATCACCCACATGGGTTTCACCCAGCTTGGCCAGTTCCAGCGGAGAACTGTTGTAGAAGGCGTGGCCGCTAGCATTGAGCAGCAGCTTCTCTTTGGCCAGTTCTGGCATGGCTTTGGTGGTATCCACCATGGCCAGCACCTGGGCCTTGCTCGGTGCCAGCACACACTCAAGACGACGCAGTACGGTAAAGGGCAGGATGATGCGACCATACTGGGACTGTTTGAAATCACCGCGAAGCAGGTCGGCAACCGACCAGATCAGGCTAGCCAGGGAAGAGATATTGGTGGTCATTGGAATTCTCAAAATACGGGGAACTGCCGAGGCATATTCAGGACCAAACGGAAATGCGGGCAGTTTACCACAGGAGGCATGGTGTTTTCGTGAGCCAGGCAGTTTGATGAACCAATACCTCCCTTGCTCCCTCACCGCCATCAATCCTCCGCTTTCGATACAGCGAAACTCAAGGGTGATCTGCAAATGATCTCTCGTAACAGGACAAAGGGGTTTTCATTTTTCGGGGGCGGTCGAAGAGGCGTGTGCGCAAGCCCCTACCAGCAATCCCTTGCCAGGACTGGGCTTGCGGTGAATGAGGAGACTGGTGACCACAGAAAACGATCCTGGCTAGCCAGAAAAGCGATCGCCGAGAACAGAGAAAAAGGATCGTTATGCAAAACGATCACTTTTAATAAAAACCTTTATTTTACTATGTGTTACCAAGGTTTGTGACGCGAGTAAGCGATCCTGCTTTTGCATCAGAACCACTCTACCAAAAGCGATCGTTTTATCGTATTTTGGAACGTAAGTAAGGCTGCATCCCGCATTCTTATTGGTTTATGCCAACCCAATGCCCACACAGGGCAATAATGATCGCCTGTAACACAAAAAGTGATCATTTTAGGAATGATCACTCCGGGATGATTTCCAACTCCCAACCCCATGGCTCATTTGGTGCGCCCCTAGGGTATGCGGCGAAACGCCAACCCAACTGCTTCAACACTGTGTTCAAGCGACGGAACACCATCCTGTGATTTGAATGACTCAGGTTGTAGAAATCAGTCAGCTCCTCACAGGTCACGCCGGGGTCTGTTGCGACGACCAGAATATAGGCATGGTGCGGATGCCACTCCATTGCAACGACAAGAGCAGCCAAGTGATTGATCGGCCCCAGCTTGGCTATGGCATGGTCTCGCTCTGCTCGTTCCATCAATCGACGGTTAGACTGTCCGACATTCCGAGCCCAGGCATTACGATACCGAAAAATGTCTTCAACTCCTGGTGCTGGCTTGCACAATCGTTCTAGCTGCTTGCGTTGGCGCTCTGCTCGTTTTTGCTCCTTTAGCCGCTGCTTTTCCTCTTCCGCCATCTCTTTGGCGAACATCTTGTTAATCTCCGCGAACACTCGCCTTTCCTCCAAGTTGTGGCGTGCAGGGCAAGAACATTCTTCCTCGTCACTCAGATGACTCGCCTAATCACAATGCTGAAATGCCCCATGGTCGGCTGCGGCATTCGGTATCATTTTGCTTTGGTTACACCTCATCCCCCTCAATCAATCCTCACTTACTGGCACACCTCACCAGTGGACGTTAGCGTTACCCAGTGAGGATGCAGCAAAGCCTGTATTGACGCGGACATGCAGGCGAACATGGACGTATATCGTCACTTTTTCTGCCTATAGAAAAAAAGTGAGGATAAAGAGCCCCCGCCTCATGCTCCTCACCCAGCCTTCACTTTTTACTGGTTAGTCACCTGATTTTACTAACCAGATAACGTCGCCCTCTTGCTCAATTAGGCGGTCTGCAATCAACTTGTTTCTATGGCGAGTACGGTTCCTGCTGTCATCCGTATTTGCGGCCTTCATATGATCGATCACCCGCAGCCAAGTAGTCTTACCCCCATTGGCATTACAAAGCTGACGAATAGCTCCAAACATTGCTTTGTGGTTCGCAGTCACGTTGGATACGTTACCCAGTTCATCAGATTCTATGGGCTCTCGGCTTGTATCCACCAGCACCATACTGGTGACATCATCACCGTCTGCATCTGAACCAATAACCCGTTGTTTAAGATCATGAGCCCGTAGAGCGGGTTCTTCATCATCCTTCATCTTGGTACATGTCAGAATGATGGATGCGTCCTCCTTGTTTTCACGTTTCAGCAGATACTCGGCATCTAATGCCGCTCTGAATGCGCTACTCCCCCTAGCCCCATTTTCTTCATTCTTGCCGGTGTGGTGTATCAGCAAAATAGTGGCCCCGGTTTCCGCCTTAATACGATCACAACCGGCAATAAACGCCCCCATATCAGCAGCACGATTTTCATCGCCACCACCAAAGCAGCGAGCCACTGTATCGACCACAATCAGCCTGACAGGCAACCCTGTATCCGCTTTGATCTGGATGGCTGCTAACCGCAACTCATTGACTTGAGCACCATCTGCCATAAACACTGGCTGGTTAACACGATATAAATTGGGAACGTCTTGCTGCTCGTGATACTCATCAGCCCACGCCTTAATACGACGAGGTACACCGACCCCACCTTCACCCACAATGTAAAGCACTGCACCTTTTTGGACTGGCCTACCATCCCAAGCCAGACCGGTGCTTATATGGCAAGCAATTGAAACAGCAGTAAAGCTCTTAAAGCTACCGCTGGGACCATAGATGCTGCACATGCTAGACGCGGGCAACAACCCTTTGATTAGGTAGCTTTGTTGGTGGTCATAGCCGCTGAAGCCAATCGAAAGAGAAAGATTGGTTTGCAATCTCTTCTGGGATTCGAATTGCTGGTGGATATTCACAAGCGCCCATGGTTCAGCATTCCGATCAGGATGGCCAAGATAGAGATCTGCACCAGGAGCTTGTTTCAATAGCTCATCAATTAAGCGGAGCTGTTTGTTTACATGAAGCTGACCACAGATATGCACAATCACCTTTTCCGTCGCGTCTCGGTCAACCATCCGATATAGCTTCCCACCCTCATCAAGCTGGGTGGGTGATACATAAAGACTCACCACCGGTTGTTCATCAGGATCTACGGGATTATCAGCGGTAATCGCATGATTGAGGGCTCGCTGTAAAACCTCCCTCTGCCCCCCATGAGACGGCGCATGAGAGCCCGTATAAATCACAATCGTCCTTTGATCTGTGAGATCTCTGAATGTCACCGAACCATGTATGGGTGAACCAGCAACCTGAATGTTCGCTGCAATATAGGGAATTCGCGCTATTTGGTGGGGCTGTGCGTTCATCGCTCACCCCCAACCAGAACGGCTACCAGCTCATTGAACGCCCGGTCCTTTAAGCCTGCCTTCATTTGGCGAGCATAAGGACGAGTTACAACCGCAGCGGATCCTTTGCATTGCGCTATAAAAGCGGCTCTCGCTTTTCGGCTGGTGAAGGCACTCAATACTCCGACACGGGAGCGTTTACCGGTTCTGGGATTGAGTGGTCCATAGAAGGTTTCAGCCTGGCTATCAGCGGCCCATGCAAAATAGATCATCGCTTGCCCTCCGAATCAGAAGAGAGAGCGTGGATCTCGGCCAGCAAGCCTTGATGACCTTTATGGATTGATAAGTGAACTTTCATGTTAAAATTACCTCACACTCACTGGCTCCTTGGTCTGCAAACTGTCAGAGCCAGCGAGTAATCCGAAATGCCCTTACTGTCGCAGGTAAGGGCTTTTTTTCATGTTTTCCCCATGGGTTTGCACACCATGTTTACCTATATCCGATAACAGATGGATTCCCTGCGGTTTAATCATCCGTCGGGTGTTGTTCAGGCAGTCCACCAGCCATCCACAAGCCGAAGAGTTTGGTATTCACAAACATCCGCTTGCCGACAATTCGGCAGCAACGTTCTAAGCCGGGCTTCTCTGCTCGCTTCCAAAACATAGCCTTCAACGTGGGATAGTTAAATTGGGGGTAGTGCTTGGGGATTTCGGTCACGGGCAGCCAGTTATTCAGATCTTGGCTGATTGAGATGAGGTTGAGGTCTTGCATACTGTTTAATACTCCTTTTCCTGTTGCTCTTGGTGTTCTGCGGTTTGGTCAGGGAGTATTTAACGCGATTTGATAAGTTTTCTTTTAGAACAGAAGTCAGCGCACTTCTGTTCTTGACTTTTTATTTTATATCTTATTAGCCGCACTGATGACTTGTGAAGGTATGACCCCCCAGGCTGCAGCTACAAACTGAGCCCATTCCTCCTCCATATTATTTTTATTACATGGTAATCCCATCTCTGTGAGGTGAGCCTTCACCGCTTGCACCGCATCTACTTGGCGCCGCTTCATCAACTTGTCGAACTCAATATCTTGTTGGACGAGTGCAATTGCCTTCTCTAAGGCCGCGATATCATCACCAAACCATTCATCATAATCATCATGGTAGTCTTCTTGGGCCTCTATATGGGCCAACCGCTCCAAAAGAGACTCCAAGGTAATCTCCAATGCGGATGGTGGCTGTTTATGGTTTCGCATCCCCTGTCGGGTATATCCTTTTTCCCAATACTCACCTAAACACGGGTTCAGCAATCCAATGTGCAAAGCTAACCTCATTACAGAAGCTGCGACGTCCTCTTCTCCGTTGTCCTTCATTTTGTCCATGACCCTCTTTCTAAACCACTTTCTTGGACCAAATGTCTTGAAGCACTCATAAGCAGTAATTGCTAACATCGGAATATCATTTTTGAACTTCGACACAAAATTCCGAGCACTTATCATTGCAGCAATTGGAGCAGTCTCTTTGGAGGCACCAATAGTATTTGCTACCTGAGAAAATTCGAAGTGTAGGCGATTATCTGTCCACCCTATTTGTCTCAGTTTTGCTCTATAGCGCATAGCTCGCATAACGACCGATTTGTTCACAACTAGGCGAGGGGTATGATTTCCCCAATCCCCTAAACCGTGCATGTCCTTTTGGGATGTATCATCATTGGATGTTACTTTTTGAGTTGTGATATCAATTGATATTGAATCAATAAACTGCCCCTCTTTGAGAATGGCTAACATGCAGTGGCCATCAGGTGAGAAATACGGCATACCTTCCTCCCCATCAACAATGATAGGCTCGTCATGTGGGGCTTTTTGCCACACAACAATTCCATCAAGAAAATCACTGCTTACATATTGATCACTCATCTACTACATCCCCAGACAAACAAAAGCCCCCCGCATCCATAGGTGCGAGGGGCTCAGGGTAACATGTTCAATACATCCAGGCTGCACAGCCTAATTGCTTAAACCCCCATGAGATTACCAAATACCCGATCAGTGAGCTTGGCTTTGTGGGCATTGCACAGATGGGAATATCGTTGGGTCATGGTGATCGACTTATGGCCTAACACCTCTGCGATCTCCAGAATGCTGGCACCATTCATCGCCAACAAGCTGGCACAGCTATGTCGAAGGTCGTGAAAATGGAAATCAGAGAGCAACGCAGCTTTCTTCGCAGCCTGCCAGTGGTAGTCAAACTCGTTAAACGGTCGATTAAGGCCAGAAGGGTGAGGGAAAACAAAGCTGGCACCAATCTCACGAAACTGGGAGAGCTCAGTAAGCAAATCACTAGTTAGAGACAGAACCCTCTGACTACCATTCTTGGTAACCGCCAAGTGAGCAGTTCGCGTGTTGAAATTGATGTCTGACCATTTGAGGCCGATCAGCTCGCCTCTCCGTGCTCCAGTGGTCAACGCCATATGAACCAGCATATGAAGTCGCTCCCACTTGCTCGACTTGGTGGCCTTCATCAATCGAGCCAGTTCATCTGCCGACAAAAAGCGTGTGCGAGCATTGTCTTCCCGCTTCTGTTTCACTTCCAGGCAAGGGTTCACTTTGAGGTCATAGCGATCGCACATGTAGGCAAAGACTGCTGACAACGCGGCTTTGTAGCGGTTCAGGGTCGCAGGAGCTTTCCCCTCTGCCTCCAGAATCGAGATGGCGTTCTTGATCCGCTGGCGATTTACCTTGTTCAACGTCTTGTCGCCGAGATGCTCAGCCCACCAGCCCAAACGCTGAGGTACAGACTTGTCCCGTCCCTTGTGCTGTTCAAGGTACTCATGAATAGCTTGTTGAATGGTGGTACTTGTGAGGGTGACGTTGGTTAAGGCATCAGCCAGTTCTTCGGATACAGTGATCTGAGCCAGGAACTGCTCTGCGTCTTTTTTGCGGGTAAAAACTTTGGATACGCGGTTGCCGTTACGCATGAACTGAACGCGATAGGACTTGCCGATTTTTCGAGTGAGAACTTGGATGCTTGCCATTGGCTGAAACCTCTTGCACATATTTGCACATGAATGAGAGTTATCAACCGCAGAAACTTTGATCAGGAGCGCTCTTGAGCGCTGTAACCTGTTGACCAAACAGGGAAAAGAATGGTGCCCGGGGTCGGACTCGAACCGACACGGTTATTCACCGGCGGATTTTGAATCCGCTGCGTCTACCGATTTCGCCACCCGGGCAACTGCGAGGGATTATACGAATGGCTGGATGCCATGCAAGGTGTTTTTCGATTGAACACTCCTGTTTGTTCATTTATTCAACGCCTTGCCGATACCGGATCAGTTACATAGAATGCCGCCATCCTTTTAATGGAATAAAAACGATGGCCAAGCATAAAAAAGTCCAACAAACCCCCTCCAAGCCTGCGGCAGTGCAACACCTGTCAGCAGGTCTGCTGCGTCGGCTGGGAGCCCTGATCTACGACTATCTGGTCGTCACTTCGCTGCTCGTCATTGCCGGTTTTATCGGCATGGGCGTCGCCAAGCTGCTGCTGGTCACCGGCATGGCCAGCGTGCCGGCGGGTGAAGATACCGTCTGGTTGCTGACCCGCCATCCCCTGAGCCTGATCTATACCCTGTGGCTCGCCTTTGTCATCTGCGGTTTCTACACCTGGTTCTGGACTCGTGCCGGCCAAACCATCGGCATGCGGGCCTGGCGGCTGCGCATCCAGAACGAAGATGGCAGCAATATCCGCATCACTCAGGCGCTGATCCGGCTCGCCACTGCCGCCTTCGGCCTTGGCAATCTGATGTGTCTCTTCAACCGCAAGGAACCGCGTGCTTTCCAGGATATCTGGGCAGAGTGCCAGGTCGTGGTATTGAGCAAACAGGAAAATCTGGAACTGCTGAACAAGTAAGCCTTGCTCGACAAGAATGAAAAAGGGCACCGAAAGGTGCCCTTTTTCATTCCAGAACCGCTACTGTTTGCGGCCGAGGATATAAAGCGATATGCCGCCAAAAAGCAGACTGGGGGCAATCGCCGCCAGGATCGGAGGAACCGAGTAGACCAGAGTAACAGGGCCAAAAACCCGATCACTCACATAGACGGCGAAGCCGGTCATGATCCCCATCAGCATCCGCGCCCCCATGCTCACCGAGCGCAGCGGGCCAAAGATAAACGAGGAGGCCAGCAGGATCATGGCCACCACCGAGAGGGGGGCCAGCAACTTGCGCCACATCTCCAGCTTGTAGCGGCCGGCATCCTGCTTGTTGGCGTCCAGATAGCCGATGTAGTCGCGCAGGCCGGAGATCGAGAGGTTCTCCGGATCGATACTCACCACCCCAAGCTGCTTGGGCGTCAGTTCGGAGCTCCACTCCATCTGCGCATGCTGTTCGCTCTGCACCCGGGTCGGATCATCAAAGCGGGTGACCTGTACCTGCTTGAGCAGCCAGTGGTGCTGTTCAAACGTCCCCTCCTGCGCCTGAACCACATCGATCATCTTGCGCTCGGGGGTAAAGCGGTAGAGGGTGATACCGGTCAGCGCGCCATCGTTGCGCACCCCGTTGATATTGACGAAGTTGTTGCCATCGCGAGCCCACACACCGTAGGCGGAGACGGTCAACCGCCCTTCGGAGATGGCGCCGGCACGAATATCATCCGCCATCCGCTTGGCAACGGGGGCCACATACTCCCCCATCAGCAACACCAGAATCATCAGCGGGATCGCCGTCTTGAGCGCCGCCATCACGATACTGATCTTGGAGCGGCCCGCCGCCTGCATCACCACCAGCTCGGAGCTGGTCGCCAGCTGACCCAGACCGATCAGACCGCCCAACAGAGCAGCCAGCGGGAAGAAGAGGACCGCCTCTTTCGGCATGGAGAGCAGCACATAGTAGAGAGCATTGATCATGTCGTAGTTGCCCTCACCGACCGAGCGCAGCTGCTCCACGTACTTGATCAGGCCCGCAAGGCCAACCAGCGTGATCTCACACAGCAGGATCGACATAAAGATGACCCGGCCGATATATCTGTCGAGAATGCCAAACATCAGCAGAAGTTCCTATGTTGCAGCATCATGCTGATTTTCTGTTGAAATAACGCCCTTTCACCCCATTCCACCAGCTGGTGCCCTGCAGGTTGAGGGGCAGACCGATGAAAAGCAGGTAACCGAGCGGAACCAGGAACATCCCTGGCCAGTAGGGTAACCGGCCGCTGTCGATGGCCGAGCGGGCGGCACTGAGCAGCAGGAAGTAAGAGAGATAGAGCATGATGGCCGGTAGCAACTTGGCATAACGGCCCTGACGGGGATTGACCCGCGCCAGCGGTACCACCAGCAGGGTCAGCACCGGAATGGAAAGCGGCAACGAGAGGCGCCACTGCAGCTCCGCCATCATGGAGTTGTCCTGGGTGCCGAACAGTTCCATGGTCGGTTTGGCTGCCGCCTTCCGGTTGGAGCGCTCCATCTCCTGCTGGCGAATGATCAGGCCGTACTCGCGAAAATCGGAGACCTGGAACTGCTTGCCGGAGAAGTTGCCCTCGTAGCGGGAACCATCGGTCAGGGTCAGCCACTGCAAACCGTTGGCATCAACCGTCACCACCCCTTCGGATGCCACCACCACAGAGGGAGGATTGTTCCCTTCGGGTCGCTGCAGCACGAAGATTTTGTGCAGTTTGGAGCCGTTATCATTCAAATCCTGGATGTAGGCAACCAGACGCCCCTTGTCGAGCTCCATGAAGCGACCGGCCTGCAGGAAGGAGATACCGGGGTCAGCCTTGAACTCGTCGATCACCTGATACTCGCGCTCCTTCGCCTGCGGGGCGATCCAGCCGGTATTGAAGGCGGCGACAGCGGCTGTCAGCAGCGCCAGAAACATGGCATTGCGCATCACGAAACGGTGGCTGAAACCCACCGCATGCATCACCGTCATCTCGCTTTCGGCATAGAGGCGCCCGTGAGCGAACAAGATGGCCAAAAACAGGCTGATTGGCAGCATCAACAGCGCCATGTTGGGCAGGTTGAGCAGCAGCAGGGTGGAGACCAGACGTGTCGGCACCTCGCCCTCGGCAGCGTCGCCAATAATCTGGATAAATTGCTGGCTGACAAAGATAAGCAGCAACACGAATAACACTGCCAGCTGGGTTTTCAGGGTTTCCCTGAACAAATATCGGAAAACGATCACAGTCATTCCCAAGTAAACTTGTGTTTTTAGTCGAATGCCTGAAAAATAGGGCCGTATATTGGATTTTTACCAGTTTAAACTGCGGAGCCAGTGGCTGTTCGCTCCGCCTCTGATACCCCAACAAGCACCGCATTATTCAATAAAAGGTGCCTTTTGTCTTTAGGATGTAGGAGATTCCATGGAGTTCAGTGTAAAGAGTGGCAGTCCAGAGAAGCAACGGAGCGCCTGCGTCGTAGTCGGCGTATTTGAGCCTCGTCGCCTCTCTCCGGTTGCCGAACAACTGGACAAGATCAGCGATGGCTATATCAGTTCGCTGCTGCGCCGTGGCGACCTGGAAGGGAAACCAGGCCAGATGCTGCTGCTGCATCAAGTACCGGGCGTGCTCAGCGAGCGCGTACTGCTGGTCGGATGCGGCAAGGAGCGGGAACTCGACGAACGCCAGTACAAGCAGATCATCAACAAGACCATCACCACCCTGAACGAAACCGGCTCCATGGAAGCGGTCTGCTTCCTGACCGAGCTGCACGTCAAGGGTCGGGATACCTATTGGAAGGTGCGCCAGGCGGTAGAAACCACCAAGGCGGGCCTCTACAGCTTTGATCAGTTCAAGACCAACAAGGCCGAGCCACGTCGCCCGCTGCGCAAGCTGGTATTCAACGTGCCGACGCGTCGGGAACTGACCATTGGTGAAAAAGCCATCGCTCACGGTCTGGCCGTGGCCAAGGGTGTGCGGGTCTGCCGCGACGTGGCGAACATGCCGCCCAACGTCTGCAATCCGGCCTATCTCGCCTCTCAGGCCCGTCGTCTGGCCGATGCTTACGACAACATCACCACCAAGGTGGTGGGCGAGCAGGAGATGGCCGAGCTTGGCATGAACTCCTATCTGGCGGTGGCTCGCGGCTCCGACAACGAAGCCATGATGGCCATCATCGAATACAAGGGTCATCCGGACGCCAAGCCCATCGTGCTGGTCGGCAAGGGTCTGACCTTTGACTCCGGCGGCATCTCCATCAAGCCCTCCGAAGGGATGGACGAGATGAAGTACGACATGGGTGGCGCCGCCTCCGTACTCGGTACCATGCATGCGCTGGCCCTGTTGCAATTGCCGATCAACGTGGTCGGCGTGTTGGCAGGTTGCGAGAACATGCCGGGTGGCAACGCCTATCGTCCGGGTGACATCCTCACCTCAATGTCCGGCCAGACCATCGAAGTGCTCAACACCGATGCGGAAGGCCGTCTGGTGCTGTGCGATGCCCTCACCTATGTGGATCGTTTCGAGCCGGATACCGTGATCGACGTGGCGACCCTGACCGGTGCCTGCGTCATCGCGCTGGGTCACCACACCTCGGGTCTGCTGGCCAACCACAACCCGCTGGCCCACGAGCTGCTCAACGCCTCCGAGCAGGCGGGTGATCGCGCATGGCGTCTGCCGCTGTTCGACGAGTATCAGGAGCAGATCGACAGCCCGTTCGCCGACATGGCCAACATCGGCGGTCGTCCGGCAGGTACCATCACTGCGGCCGCCTTCCTGTCACGCTTCACCAAGAAGTACAACTGGGCCCACCTGGATATCGCCGGGACCGCCTGGAAGAGTGGCAAGGATAAAGGCTCCACCGGTCGTCCGGTGCCCCTGCTGACCCAGTTCCTGCTGAACCGGGCTGGCGTGGATATCGAAGAGAAAGAGTAACTCTCCCACCCTGTCTGATGCGTGCATCAACGGGGTTGGCGTTACCCTGAATCACAAGGAAGAGGCCCTCCTCTTCCTTGTTTCATTCTTGAATCAGTGAGTTGCGAGCGGAGAAACACCCCGCAAGCCTCATGAGGCGGTCAATAGTCCGTCACTGCAACACGGGATCAACCTGATGAGCCAAGTGACCTTTTACCTGATGAGCGAACAGGATGACGCGCAGGCCTCTGCGGTCGAGCGACTGGCCTGCACCCTTGCGGCCGAATCGTGGGGGGCGGGCCATATCTACCTGTTCTGCGACGATGAGGCTCAGGCTCTGCGCCTCGACGAACTGCTGTGGCAGCTGCCGCCAGAGCGCTTCGTGCCGCACCAGCTGCAGGGCGAAAGCGGTCAGGCGCCGGTGGAGATCGGCCACCAGCCGCCACGCCGGCGCTACGCCCGCCTCATCAATCTGGCCAAACAGACACCTTTGTTTGCAGGACACTTCGCTCAAGTGGTAGATTTTGTCCCCACTGACGAAACACAAAAGCAGCAAGCCCGCGAGCGCTACAAGCACTATCGCCAGGCAGGCCATGCCCTCGAGATGAGGGATCAGCCCGTCCTTGCCGCACCGGATCCGGCGCAGCCCTGACTGCGCTGCCTGTGATCCACGACGAATCAACACCAGAATCCATCCATCCAGATTACGGCGAGACCATGGAAAAGACTTTTAATCACAACGCCATCGAACAGGCGCTCTACCAGCACTGGGAAGCTCAGGGCTACTTCAAGCCCCACGGCGATACCAGCAAAGACTCCTTCTGCATCATGATCCCGCCGCCGAACGTCACCGGCAGCCTGCACATGGGTCACGCCTTCCAGCAGACCCTGATGGATACCCTGATCCGCTACAACCGCATGCAGGGCAAGAACACCCTGTGGCAGGCAGGTACTGACCACGCCGGTATCGCCACCCAGATGGTAGTTGAGCGCAAGATCGCGGCAGAAGAGGGCAAAACTCGCCACGATTACGGCCGTGATGCCTTCATCAACAAGATTTGGCAGTGGAAGGAAGAGTCCGGTGGCACCATCACCCGCCAGATGCGCCGTCTGGGCGACTCCGTGGATTGGGAGCGCGAGCGCTTCACCATGGATGAGGGTCTCTCCGCCGCCGTGCAGGAAGTGTTTGTCCGTCTTTACGAAGATGGCCTGATGTACCGCGGCAAGCGTCTGGTGAACTGGGATCCGAAACTCAACACCGCCATCTCCGATCTGGAAGTGGAAAACCGCGAGATCAAGGGCCACATGTGGCACCTGCGCTATCCGCTGGCCAACGGCGCCAAGACTGCCGAAGGCAAAGATTACCTGATCGTCGCCACCACCCGTCCGGAGACCATGCTGGGCGATACCGCTGTGGCCGTGAACCCGGAAGACCCGCGCTACAAGGCGCTGATCGGCCAGCACATCCTGCTGCCGCTGGTGAACCGTCTGATCCCCATCGTCGCCGATGAACACGCCGACATGGAGAAGGGCACAGGTTGCGTGAAGATCACCCCGGCTCACGACTTCAACGATAACGAAGTGGGCAAGCGCCACAGCCTGCCGATGATCAACATCTTCACCCTGGACGCCCACGTGCGTGCCGAGGCCGAAGTGGTCGACACCAACGGCAACCCCTGCACCGCCTACGACGCCGCCCTGCCGGCCGAGTTCGCCGGTCTGGAGCGCTTCGCCGCCCGTAAAGCGATTCTGGCCAAGCTCGAAGAGCTGGGTCTGCTGGACGAGATCAAGGATCACGTGCTGCAACAGCCTTACGGCGATCGCGGTGGCGTGCCCATCGAGCCGATGCTGACCGACCAGTGGTACGTGCGCGTGGCGCCGATGGCCAAGACCGCCATCGAAGCGGTGGAGGATGGCCGTATCCAGTTCGTGCCGAAACAGTACGAAAACATGTACTTCTCCTGGATGCGCGACATTCAGGACTGGTGCGTCTCCCGTCAGCTGTGGTGGGGTCACCGCATCCCGGCATGGTATGACGACGCTGGCAATGTCTACGTGGGCCGTGACGAGGCGGAAGTGCGTGCCAAGCACAGCATCCCGTCCGTGACCACCCTGCGCCAGGACGAAGACGTGCTCGACACCTGGTTCAGCTCCGCCCTGTGGACCTTCTCCACCCTGGGCTGGCCGAACAACACCGAAGCACTCAAGACCTTCCACCCGACCGACGTGCTGATGAGCGGCTTCGACATCATCTTCTTCTGGATTGCCCGGATGATCATGATGACCATGCACTTCATCAAGGACGAAAACGGCCAGCCGCAAGTCCCGTTCAAGACCGTCTACATCACCGGCCTGATCCGTGACGAAGAGGGCCAGAAGATGTCCAAGTCCAAGGGCAACGTGCTGGACCCGCTCGACATGATCGACGGTATCTCGCTGGAAGACCTGCTGGAGAAGCGCACCGGCAACATGATGCAGCCGCAGATGGCCGAGAAGATCGGCAAGCGTACCGCCAAGCAGTTCCCGGAAGGGATCGAGGCTCACGGTACCGACGCCCTGCGCTTCACGCTGGCGGCACTGGCCTCTACCGGTCGTGACATCAACTGGGACATGAAGCGCCTGGATGGTTACAACAACTTCTGCAACAAGTTGTGGAACGCCTCCCGCTATGTGCTGATGAACACCGAAGATCAGGATTGTGGTTTTGCCGGTGGCGAAATGGCGTTCAGTCTGGCGGATCGCTGGATCCAGTCCCAGCTGCAAGTGGCCATCCGTGACTTCCGCACCGCCCTCGATACCTATCGCTTCGATATCGCCGCGGGCGTGCTGTACGAATTTATCTGGAACCAGTTCTGTGACTGGTATCTGGAGCTGACCAAGCCGGTGCTGGGCAAGGGTTCCGAGGCCGAGCAGCGCGCTGCCCGCCATACGCTCGTGACCGTGCTGGAAAGCCTGCTGCGTCTGGCGCACCCGATCATCCCGTTCATCACCGAGACCATCTGGAAATCGGTCGCTCCGCTGGCTGGCGTACACGCCGACACCATCATGATTCAGGCCTTCCCCGAGTTCGACGCCGCCAAGGTGGACGAAGCCGCCATGGCGGATCAGGAGTGGGTGAAGGAGTTTATCGTCGGTATCCGCAACATCCGCGCCGAGATGAACGTGGCCCCGAGCGTGGCCCTGAACGTGCTGCTCCAGTGCGATGCCAAGGATAGCCAGCGCGCCGGTGACAACGAGGCCTTCCTCAAGTCCCTGGCCCGTCTGGAGTCCATCCGCGTACTGGCGGACGGTGAAGTGGCCCCCCTGTCAGTGAAGAAGCTGATTGGTGCTACCGAGCTGATGATCCCGATGGCCGGTCTCATCGACAAGGACGCCGAACTGGCCCGACTGGCCAAAGAGGTTGCCCGTCTGGTGGGTGAGTGCGGCCGCATCGAAGGCAAACTCGGCAACGAAGCTTTCGTTGCCAAGGCGCCGGAAGCTGTCATCGCCAAAGAGCGCGAGAAGCTGGAAGATTACCGTCTCCAGCTGACCAAGCTGGAAGCCCAGCAGGCCGAGATCGCCGCGCTGTAAGCGTCGCGACCAACCGCTACAGCAAAGCCCCCTGACCCAAGGGGGCTTTTTCATATCCGCGCTTCCCGTTTCAACTCACCAACAGCCAGCCGCAGAAGCCGAGATAGAGCAGGCCGACCAGCGCCAACCGCCCGGCGGTCATGGCCCCCTTTCTGAACCCCCACCAGAGCAACCCTACCGCCAGCAGCGTCACCAGCGAGGAGGCCATCATGGCGCCATCCAGCAGCCAGGGGGTAAAGAGCAGACAGAACGCTTTGGGGATGGTGCCTTGGATCATCATGGCCCCGGAGATATTGGCCAGCGCCAGCCGGTTCTTGCCCTGTCGCACCCAGATCAGCACGTTCATCAGCTCCGGCATCTCGGTCGCCACCGGGCTCAGCAGCAGGGCCGCCAGCACCGGCGAGAGACCAAACAGCTCGCCCATGCTCTCCAGCTGATGAACAAACAGCTGGGCCGCCAGCGCCACCACCACCAGTGCCGCCAGTGTCTGCAACAACACCTTGCCAAGGGGTGGGATCCCGGCATTTGGAGCCAGCTTGAGGGGCTCCGGCAGCTCGACCTCGTGGCTGTCACTCTGTTTCAGCTCGCGCCTTACATAGACGAGGTAGACCAGCACAAAAAGCGGGGCCAGCCAGCTCTTGCCGGTAAAGGCGACCAGCCCCACCGCGGTCGCCACCAGAAAGATGCCGATAAACCAGCGCTGATCCCGGCCAATCTCGCGCTGCACCTCACCGTCGATGGCCCGTTCGGTACGCCCCATGCAAAGCAGCAGGGTAACACCGACCGCAGCATAGCCGATGGTCGCCAGTACCAGCGGCCCGCCGAGGGCGGCACCGATGCCGATCTCCTGCTGGGCGGTCGTGTTGCCCATCAGCAGGGCGGTGAGGGTCACGATGCACTCGGGCAGGGCCGTACCCAGTGCCGCCAGCAGCGAACCGGTAGCGCTTTGCGAGAGTTTGAAGTGGTGGCCGGTCCACTCGATACCGTTGACGAAGTATTCGCAGGCAAGGTAGATGGTGACCGCAGAGACGAGAAATAACAGCAGGGTAATCAGCATAATAGATACCGCCAGGCGAGCAGAATAACCGATGGACCCGACATGGCTCGCCCGGCTGACGTGCATATCGAGGCCAAAGGTCTTGCAGAGCGATAGTGCCTATCGCCGCCCATGCCATGGATGCGAGGATCCAAGAGTGTTGACATGGGCCCGGCCCGGAATGCGGGCGGGTTGCTACTCCCCAATGACTGAGGTGACGTTTTACCAACTCGACCGCCGCCTCACAAGGCAAATTAATAACAACTCATTCAATAAGTTGTAAGGGAATGTAACCTCTCCAGCGTCCCCTCCCCGCCGCCATTGCGCTGTTGGCACACCGATTGCTGTAGGTAGTTCACTATCCACAACAGTTTGGGAAGGATGAACAATGAAACGGTGGATCCAACATTTCTATCAACTGAACCGCCTCAACTGGATGATGGTCTGGTTGTTGCTCTGTTGCAGCATCATTTTGCTGTTTCCGGCCGGACTGATGAAGGGTGCCGTCAGCCAGTGGGCCACGACCCACGCGGCTTGGCTGGGAGTCGGCATGCTGATCGCCATCTCCTACTTCTGCAGTCAGGGCTTCCTGATCGCCTGGGAGTGGGCCTGTGACGAGTGGCAGGCTCGCCGCCAGCAGGATCAACTAGCCCAGATGATCAGCTTCCTTGATTTCAACGAGAAAGCGGTGCTGCGCGAGTTCGTGCTGCAGCGTAAAAGCGTCATAAACTTGCCGATCACCGAGCCCGCCGTCAAAAACCTGATGGATGCCGGCGTCCTCACCTATGCCTACGGCAAACCGACGCGCGAGAAAGAGGACGAGAACCAGATCCGCGCCCTGATGATCGCCCTGCCCGCCCGACCGCTGCTCACCTACAAGGTGCTGGGGCTGTCGCGTGGCAAGATGAGCGACGAGCAGGTGGAGCAGATCATGAATGCCAGACCCAAGTTCGCCCAGAAGAGCCTGCAGCGCTAATCACGCCGACCGATATAAAAAGAGCCGGACACTGTCCGGCTCTCTCGTCTCTGCATGATCCCGCAGGCTCCAGGCTAGCCCTTCAGGCTGGAGCAGAAGCTCACATCGGCGACCTTGGTCACCGGATCGAAGCTGTGATAGAGCTCGAAGCAGGGGCGATCGTCAAATTCCCAACCTGCCGCCACCACCTCGCCAATATGCTGCTGCCAGAGTGCGGGGTACTGGGCCGGATCGGTGACCGTCATGCGTGACAGGCCATAGCGGCCGCCCGCCAGCAGCTGGATCTCCACATTGCCACTTCCCTTGGTGCCCGCCGGCACGGTGACGCAGATATCGGTGCGACACTGCTGAGGAGCCGTCACTTCGGGGTTGTCGTGGTAGATGAAGATCCACTCCCCTTCGGCCAGCCCCAGCCCGGCAGCCCATTGATAGAGCTGGTCGCACACCGGCTCATAGCCTGTGCCGTAAGGGCCGGTGACCCGGATATAGGCCAGAGTGCGTGCTGCCATCTGTTCGGTTTTCATCTGTAGCCTCCTTTCACTGGAACGGCCTTCAGCATAATCAGAGACCCGGGCAGCCGCGTGTCCATTCTTGCTCAGTTGCAAGAGTGACGGCTGGCGGCGCAACATCCCCGGCGCCATGGCAAACTGCTTGCGAAACGCCTTGGCAAAGGCCTGTGAGCTGGCAAAACCGGCCGAGAAGGCAATCTCGGTGATCGGGTCGCGACTGTAGCAGAGGGAACGAGCAGCCCGCTCCAACCGCAAGCGGCGCTGCATCTCGGCCGGGGTTTCACCGGTGACGGCGGTAAAGACCCGATGAAAGTGATAGCTGGAGAGTGAGGCAAGACTGGCCGCCTCGCTGAGACAGAGCTCGGGATTCTGCTCCAACGCCCGGATCACCGGGCGCAATCTGGCCTGATAATCGACCATGCCGTTAGCGACTGGCGCCCCCCGCGACTCTGGCCATATAGAACACATCCACATAGCGCCCCTGGCGGAAGGCATAGTCACAAGCCCGCCCCTCTTCCACAAAGCCGAACTTGCGATAGAGCGCCAGCGCCGCTTCGTTATCGACGAAAACCGTCAACTCAATCCGATGCAGGTTGAGCCAGTTATCGGCCAGATCCAGCGCCGCGGCCATCAGGGCAGAGCCAACCCCCTTGCCGGCCCAGTCATCCCGCACTCCCATGCCAATCCCGGCCACATGCTTGCGTCTGGGATTGGGCTCCACATGCAATACTATCTGGCCCACCAGCAGCCCCTCTACCTCGGCAACAAGCGCTACCGCACCGCTCTGCTCCAGCCGCTGTTGCCACACACCCAGCGCGGGATAGGGCAGTTGCAAGGTGCCCGCCTGGGCATTGGGCATGGCGTGAAGATCCCGCAAGGCGGGGGCATCGGCGGGTTCGGCATGACGGATGGTAATCGGCATATGAGGCTCCTTCTCGAAACGTCAATCATGCAATATCCGGCTGATTTGCACATCCCCCAAGCCCACTTATTCGCCGGGCCGTGGCTGAGGTACGACACCAGTTTTTTATCGCCTGCTGGCCAGCCAGCTCAGCGCTTTCGCCTCGTGCTCTTTCACAAAGTCGTTCTTGCCCTCGCAATAGCGCTCGATCCGGTTCTCACACTGCGCTGCAACCGTCTCTTTCAGGGCGGCATACTCCCGGCAGATGGCAGGATGAGCCCTGAGATAATCACGAAAGGCCAGATGACGAACGACATGGGGATCCCCCTGCAAGAAGGCATGGATCTGGTGCGTCCTCTCATCACCCCCTTTGCGAAAATAGCGACGCCGCGAGATGCCGCACTCCCCCATCGCTTCATACCCCATTACTTCCAACAGACCGTTTTGCAGGTCTAGCCGCTCCAGCGAGGAGACCTCCAGCAGGATATCTATGATGGGCTTGGCCGCCAGTCCGCTGACCGAGGTGCTGCCGATATGGTGCACTGCGAGCAGACAGTCATCCAGCAGGTTGCGCAGTTGTTCTGCTTCTGTCTGGAAGAGGGCTGGCCATTGGGGACGGTAGGAAACGACTTCGACTTTCACGGCATCTGCTCCTTGGGGATACGTGGCATCAAGCCATTGGCAATGTGGCAAACTGGCTGGATTTGACGGCAACACATAACAAAAACGGAGCCGAGGCTCCGTTTTTCACTTCTGTATCAATCACGGACAGAACGCGCTTCGCGCTCTTGCCGCTCCCTTGCCAACAGGCGTTTGTACCACCAGCTACTGCGACGACGTTGTGCATTGGAAGAGCGACGAGCCATTTCTTAGGTTCCAGCCATGAGAAGAAGGAGCAGCATTATGCGACAGGGATCACGCCCTTGTCTTTAGCTGGATCAAGAAAAGGGTCACTGACCAACCGAAATCGTTTTTTGTTGCTTTTGTTGCTGATCGCCACGGGTTGCCGGCAATACGGTCGCCGCCGAACGCCAGACCAGCGGGCCATTGCTCTCCAGATCGTTCTGCGGGCCACACTCCAGCCAGATATCCCCCTGCAGAATACGGGCACCCTGCGAGTACTTCTGATCCTGAAACCAGCAGACCCGCTCCGGCAGGGAGCCGAGCGGCAATACCAGCTGGGTACTGCTCCCCTCGCCAGCAACCTTGGTATCAGTAGCTGCATGAACGGGTAACAACCAGCAGGATGCCAGCAGCCAAAGAACTCGATTTTTCATGGACTATTCCTTTACTTCGGTGAGCTCAGCCAATAGGGAGCGACCATACAGCGTGTTTACTTTACCGGCAAATGCAAGGCCGACTGGTATTCCGGAACCAATATGGTAGCCTGCCTGCGCCCGCTGACTCTCTCTTGTCGTCAGCCGTCAAATTCCGGTGAATTTGTCCGTTCAAGACAAAATATAACCTTATTTATCAAATCGTTATTTGGATATTATCCCAATGCGTATCATGCCGTTGCTCAAGGCGGCCTGCCTGAGCCTGATGTTGTCCGCCTGTGTTGCCCCTCTGCTGATGATGAGCCCCACCAGCCAGTTGATGTGGGCCCTGCTCAAGCCACTGGTCGGCTTCGATCCCAATGAGGCGAACCTGTTCGAACAGCCTCTCGTCAAGGATCGGATGACTGCCATCCTTGGCCCCAACTACGACACCACCATGCAGCTGCTCAAGACTGCCAACAAGCTGCAGCAGGAGGGGCCGCTCTTCTACGTGCTCTCCGAGTATGCCCCGGTGCCCGACATCGCCAAACAGGCGGGTATGGTCTGGAACTCGCAGACCAACCAGATGTCCGTGCTGCTGCAAAAAGGGGATGGCACCACCCAGACCTTTGGCGAGAATCTGGCGGGCACCACTCCGGTCTGGCCAACCGCCATGCAGAGCTGGCAGGCTGCGGCCGCCCCCCTTGCCACCACCGGCAACGTGCTGACGGGTAACAGTGCCAGCTCGAGTGCCGCCGCCCCCTTCTCGCTGGGCAATGCGATCGGCAACGCCACCCGCAGCGTCACCGACTCCCTGACCAATAGCGCCACGCAGGCGATCAGCGGCACCACCAGCAAGCTGACCGGACAAGCCACCCAGGCCGCTACCACTGGCGTAACCGGTGCAGCCAAGAGTGCCACGACCGCGGTCGCTCCGGCCAAACAAGCTGTCGCCAGCACCACCGCGACCGTTCAGGAAACCAAAGCTGCGCTAGCCCAAACCAGTCAGGCTGCGAGCAGTACAGCGGCCACCACAGCACCAGCAGCCACCAAAGCCGCTGTCGAGCCCGCCAAACAGGCGGTCAGCAGCGCTGTCGCGACCGCGGCACCAGCAGCAACCAAGGCCGCCGTTGAACCCGTCAAACAGGCCGTCAGCAACGCAGTCGCGACCGCGGCACCAGCAGCAACCAAGGCCGCCGTTGAACCCGCCAAACAGGCAGTCAGCAACGCAGTCGCGACCGCAGCACCGGCAGCAACCAAGGCCGCCGTTGAACCCGCCAAACAGGCAGTCAGCAGCGCTGTCGCGACCGCAGCACCAGCAGCAACCAAGGCCGCCGTGGAGGCCCTCAGCAGCTCTGTCGCGACCACAGCACCAGCAGCAACCAAGGCCGCCAAGGAGCCCGTCAAACAGGCGGTCAGCAGCGCAGCTGCTACCGCCACGCAGCAGGTGAGTGCCGCCAGCCATACGGCGGGCGAGAGCGTAGCCGATGCCGCCAAAGAGGCAGAGGCCAAAGCCCGCGCCAAGGCAGAAGCCGAGATGGAAGCCCTGCTCAAGTAATGCCACAGGCCACCGCAAGGTGGCCTGTTACTTTCCGCCATACCGGGTGGCAATATCGTGCAATCTGATCATGAAGTTGTGGCAAAGGCCACATAGACTGTTAGTTAATCACGGTCTTATCCGCACAAGGAGTGTGTCATGCGTCGTCTGCTCTCTGCTCTGCTCGGTTTTGCCCTGCTTGTCGCGCTCCCTGCCCATGCCTTTATCTACTACTCGGAGCAGAACATGCCTCTCAACGGGCAGGACAAAAATGGCCAACCAGTGGGGATGGCTGTCGAACTCCTTCGTCTCATCTGGCGCGAGCTGGGCGAACCTGTTCAGCCGATCCATTTTCTGCCCTGGGCACGGGGCTGGTATCTGCTGACCCAGCAGCCGGAGGCGGTTCTTTTCACCACGGCTCACACCAAAGAGCGGGATCCCCACTTTCTCTGGGTCTGCCCCATCAGCTACTCCCGGGTGGCGCTGATCGGCCGCAAGAAGGATGCCCCCAAAGTGACCGGCAAGGCGGATCTCGCCAAGCTGCAGATCGGGGTGATGCAGGCAGATGTAGGTGAGCAGCTGCTGCTCAACCGGGGAGTCAGCCCGCTCAATCTGATGTCAGTGGAACGGATGGATCAGGTGGTGCGCCAGCTCATCATGGCCCGTACCGATCTGGTGGCCGGCAACGAGGTGATGCTGTTTCACCAGTTGCAAGAGCTGGGCTTCAAACCCGATGATTTCGTTACCGTGGCGGTACTGGAAGAGCAGGACAACTGCTTTGCCTTCAACCCGCAAGCCGACAAAAACGAGGTGGCCAGAATCCAGCAGGCGCTCGACAAGGTCAGGCAGGGGGACGAGTTCAAGCGGCTGATCGCCCGCTATGAACACCTTAACCCCCCGCACAGCGCCGACAACCAGCCTACCCACATCGAATAGCCCTGCAGCCCGCCACCTGGCGGGCTCTTTATTTCCTGTTACCCCCCTTCGCTGACAGACACCGGCGCCGTAATGAGGTGATTGAGGAAAAAGCGGAACAACTCGGCCCGCGAGCGCAAGTGCAACTTGGCGTAGAGGTGCTTGCGGTGATTCTTCACCGTACCGCTGCCGATGCCGAGCGCACCGGCAATGGCCTCGGTATCCAGCCCCTGCAACAGCAATCCCGCCACCTGACGCTCGC
>NZ_CAWNWX010000061.1:17847-21362 GCF_963878195.1 Aeromonas sp. HMWF016 | reverse complement strand
GAGGGTGCTGCGCTTGTCGAGGCGGCCCAAAAACAGCATCAGGGTGAGGCCGTCGCGTATCGGCAGGATCAGCCCCACCTCCTCCTGCCAGCTGGTGGCCTGATAGAAGTGGTGGCGATACTCGGGGTCGAGCCGCCCCTGCGATACCTGCGCCAGCGTCCAGACCCCGGCCCCCAGACCCTGTTCCAGCGCCTGCATAAAGGGATCCTGGCTGAAGTGGCGGGTGAGATAGCGATCGAACAGCAGCGCCCGCTGGTGGTGCAGGTTGTCGTAGAGGTAGACGGGGCGCTGTCCCACCCCGAGCAGCAGGGCACAGTCAAACGCCACCTGCTGCTGGATGAGGCGCACCAGCGCCGCCGGAAAGGCACTGCCGTGCAGGGCATCGACCACCTCGGTCATGCTGCGGGTCATGGCATCTGTGGCAAGAGTCTGGATCATGGGTGCTGGTTCATGGCGATGGCTTCCGGATGGCGGGCTGGCTCCCCGCAATGATCGTGCGATGGTCACACGATGGCCGGATGCTAGCACGAGAGTGGCAAAACTGTCCCCTAGGGGACATATTCGGCGCAGGCCAGAGCGGCGAGGATGTGGGCTTTTCCCCTTGCTGTTGGAGAACCCATGATCAACCCCCACCTGCTCGATGAGCTGACCCGACGCGGCCTGGTGGCCCAGAATTCCGACCCGGCGGCGCTGGCCGACCATCTTGCCACCCCACGCACCGTCTACTGCGGGTTCGATCCCACCGCCGGCAGCCTGCATATCGGCCATCTGGTGCCGCTGCTGATGCTGCGCCGTTTTCAGCTGGCGGGCCACACCCCGGTGGCGCTGGTGGGCGGTGCCACCGGCCTTATCGGCGATCCCAGCTTCAAGGCGACCGAGCGCAACCTCAACAGCACCGAGACGGTGCAGGGCTGGGTAGCCAGCCTGTCGGCCCAGATAAGAGCGCTGCTGCCAGCGAGCGAAGGGCTGGCGGCACCGCAACTGGTCAACAACGCCGACTGGATGGGGCAGATGTCCGCTCTCGATTTTCTGCGCGACATCGGCAAGCACTTCTCAGTCAACGCCATGCTGGCCCGCGAATCGGTGCGCCAGCGGCTGGCCCGCCCGGATCAGGGCATCTCGTTCACCGAGTTCTCCTACGCCCTGCTGCAATCCCAGGACTTCGCGGTGCTCAACCAGCGCCTCGGCTGCACCCTGCAGATTGGCGGCAACGACCAGTGGGGCAACATCACCAGCGGCATGGATCTCACCCGCCGCCTTAATCAGGCCCAGGTGTATGGCATGACGCTGCCACTCATCACCAAGGCCGATGGCACCAAGTTCGGCAAGACCGAAGGGGGCGCAATCTGGCTCGATCCGGCACTCACCTCGCCCTATGCTTTCTACCAGTTCTGGCTCGGCACAGCAGATGAGGATGTCTACCGCTTCCTGCGCTACTACAGCTTTATGCCACTGGCCGAGATTGATGCGCTGGAGGCAGAGGATGCCACGCGGCAAGGGCGCAAACTGGCCCAGCAGGTGCTGGCCGACGAGCTGACCGAGCTGGTGCACGGCAAGGGGGCGCTGGCGGCGGTGCAGCGCATCAGCGAATTGCTGTTCAGCGGCGAGGTGGCCCGCCTCGGCGAGAGCGATCTCGCCCAGCTGGCGCAGGATGGCATGCCGAGCTGCCGTCTCGAGGGGGAAACAGATCTGGTAACCCTGCTGGTGGAGAGCGGTCTGGCCAACTCGAAGCGCATCGCCCGCGAGCTGCTGGCGGCGGGGGCCATCAGCCTCAACGGCGAGATCCGTCAGAATGAGCAACTGACGGCGGCCGACCGGCTGTTCGGCCGCTACCTGCTGCTGCGCCGGGGCAAGAAACAGTACCGGCTGGTGATGTGGCTGTGATCCCCGTTTGGTCGGGAGGCAACACAAGGGCGCCTCCCCGCCTCAACCGCTGGCCAGGGATGGCCACAATCTCTTTTGAATCCCAACTTGCGATCCCCCTCACAGCCCGTTTCTCAATCAGCCACCATACTGGCACCGGCGAACATGGAGTCCGCCCCACCTCACAACCCCTTACAAATAGACAAGGATGCTGATGATGAAGAGATGGCTTCTGGTACTGCTCTGCACCCTGCCCATGCTGGCGCACGCCAGCGGATATACCCAGACCCGCTACCCCATAGTGCTGGTGCACGGCCTGTTCGGCTTCGACAAGCTGCTCGGGGTTGACTACTTCTACGGCATTCCGCAGGCCCTGAGCCGCGATGGCGCCAAGGTCTACGTGGCTCAGGTATCGGCTACCGCCAGCTCCGAGCAGCGGGGGGAGCAGCTGCTCGCCCAGATCGAACTGCTGCTGGCCGCCACCGGAGCCGAGAAGGTCAATCTGATCGGCCACTCCCACGGCGGCCCCACCATTCGTTATGTCGCCTCGGTCGCCCCCGAGCTGGTCGCTTCTGCCACCAGCGTGGGCGGGGTGAACTACGGCTCTGACATCGCCGATCTGGTGCGCTCCAATGCGGCGCCCGACTCAGCCGCCGAGAAGCTGGCGGCCGCAGCTGCCCATGCGCTCTCCGGTGTCATCTCTCTCCTCTCGGGGGGAAGTCAGCTGCCGCAGGATCCGGTCGCCGCGCTCGATGCCCTCACCAGCAAGGGAGCCAACCAGTTCAACCAGCGCTATCCGGAAGGGCTGCCCAGCCAGTATTGCGGCGAGGGCCCGATGCAGGCGACCAACGGCGTCTACTACTTCTCCTGGAGCGGGCGCGGCAACATGACCAATATTCTGGATCCGGTGGATCCGGCGCTGGCGCTGACCGGTACCTTCTTCAAGGAGCCCAATGACGGGCTGGTCGGCGTCTGCAGCAGCCACCTCGGCAAGGTGATCGGCACCGACTACCGGATGAACCATCTGGATGAGGTGAACCAGTCCTTCGGCATCCACCACCTGTTTGAAACCGACCCGGTCACCCTCTATCGCGACCATGCCCACCGCCTCAAGGAGCTGGGACTATGAGGATCGTCACCCTGCTCGCCGTCCCCTGCGCCATCGCCCTGCTGATCGGCGGCGTGCTGCTCTGGCCGGCAGCACCGACTGCGCAGGTGGCGCGTCAGCAAGGCGTACCTGCCGCCAGCAACCATCACCACGATCCCGAGCAAGAGGCCGCCGACGAGCTGCAGGAGCGTTATCGCACCTTTATCTCGGCCCAGAGCAGTCTGACCGTGCCCACCGATATCACCCTCGCCAGCCTACAAATCCTCTTCGACGAGCGGGAGCAACTGCGCCAGCAGAGCTTCACCCCGACCGAGCAGGAGCAGCTGTTTGCCGAAGATCGCCTGATGGAGCAGTGGACTCTGCGCCGCAAGGCGCTGGCCGAGGCAAGCGATGCCGACAAGAAGGCGTTGGCCAGCGAGCTGGAGCTCTGGCTGGCGGCGCAGCCCCGGTGGTTTCAGGAGGCCGAAGCCAACGGCCGTCTGCTGGGCGAGCTGCAGGCACTGGAGCAGATGGAGCCAGCCAGACGGGATGCCGTGCTGCTGGA
>NZ_CAWNWX010000061.1:17329-17809 GCF_963878195.1 Aeromonas sp. HMWF016 | reverse complement strand
GCTTGAACAGGATCGGCAGGGATTCAAGGAGCAGCTCAATGGCTATCTGGCCGAGCTGGGGCAGTTACCCGCCAGCGCTAGAACCGAACAGCAGCAGGAGCTGCTGGCCCGCTGGTTCGAGCCACAGCAGTGGCGACGGGTCGAAGCGCTCACCCGGATGAAGCTGGGGGAGTAGTAAGCCAATGACAAGGGGCCCGAGATGGGCCCCTTGTTGTGGTGCGCTTATTGCGGCTTGTTGGTCGCCGGTAGCGGCTGCCAGGTGAGGCGAGTCACCTGATTGCCCTGCACCTCGCACTTGAGACTCAGCTCCTGCCAACCCTTCTCCTGACGCAAGGAGACATCGCCCGCGATGCCCTGCTCGCCAATCTTCAGCTTCTCCTGCTCGAAGATCACCTTGTCGCCACCAGCCAGCTCCATCAGCTTGCCGTTGCAGAGCCAGTGGGCGAGCTCCGCCCCCTTGAGCTTGACGCTGCCCTTGGC
>NZ_CAWNWX010000061.1:0-17315 GCF_963878195.1 Aeromonas sp. HMWF016 | reverse complement strand
GTTCGGCAGCGCCGGGAGCAAAGAGCTTGCTCAGCTCGGCGGCCCGTTTGGTGAGCCACTCCTGACGCTGCTGCATGCTCATCTTGCTGACGAACTCGGCTGGCTGACCCTTTTCGTCCAGCCATTGGGTCAGCTTGCCGCTGTCGTCAAAGGCGAACTGGGCGGCGGGCTCTTTGACCCCGAACAGTTTGCCCCCCTTGAAGTAGTAGCGGCTCTCCCCCTCCAGCTTGCCCAGCTCGTTCATGATGGGCACGGCGATGATGACGGGAGCGCCATCGACCCAGGCCTTGATGTCGACGCCGTCGTGGCTGAAGAGACGGGTATCGAGGGCACTGGCGGCCCCCTTTTCCATCAGGGAGAACTGTTCGGCAAGAGTTGCCGCCAGAGACGGCAGGGAGCAGAGCCCCAGCCCCAAGCCGAGGCTCAGTGCGATCACGGTATTGCGCATATGTGTCCTGTGTGTTGGCCGAAAGGCCCGGATTAACTCTCTATCAACCAGGCCCGCAGCCCCTCCCGGTGAGTCTCGCTCAGAGGGATGGATTGCCGTGCCCGATAGTCAAAATGGATCAGGGTCGTCTCGCCGGTGACGGCCAGCTCCCCCTGCTGCCAGGCTTCCTGCCAGATGGTGAAGGAGCTGCTGCCAATGCGGCGCACGCCGGTCTTGATGGTGACCGGCTGGCCGTAGAACAGCTCCCGTTTGAACTGCACCGTGTAGCCCGCGATGATCAGGTGCCAGTCATGCACATCCAGCTCGGGCGAAAAGATCCGGAACAGGGGATCCCGCGCCGACTCAAACCAGACCGCCGGCACCGTATTGTTGATATGGCCGAGGGCATCTGTCTCCTGAAAGCGGGGTTGGATCTGCATTTCCAGCATGGCTGGTGACTCCTTGTCGTTGAACCGCGCTCAGGCTAACGCGCCCCGCATCAGGACTCAAGCTCCCCGCCATCGCCCTGTGCCTGACCAACCAGCTCGGGTCGCAGCCAGGCGCTGCGAAAATCGAACCAGCCGAGCGCCGTCATCCGCACCCCGTGCACGCCGGTGCGGCTCTCCAGCTCAAGCCAGTGGTGAAATAGCGGCACAAACCAGCCCTGCTGCTGCACCCGGGCCATCAGGGCGCGCGGGCCGGGTTCGGCGCTGCTGGCACGCCACTGCGTCAACCCCTGCCACAACGGCAGCTGGCTGGCCCACACCCGGCGCAGTAGCGGAGTGCCCTGCAACCAGCCGTAGGGGGCAAAAGGCCCCTCATGCTCAAGGTTGAGGGTGCCAAGCCAGAGATCCACATCCTCATCCTCGCCGCTCACCCAGCGACCGTAGTCGAGGGTGCGCACCTCCAGCTCAATTCCCTGCGCCCCTAGCAGATCGGCCATGGCACCGGCACACTCGTTGAACTCGATATGCTGGTTGAAGCAGGCGAGCACCAGCCGTTGTGGCAGGCTCTGTGGCCGGGGCTGCAGCGGTGGCAGCGCCTCGCGCCAGTGGGGCAGCATGCCGAGGGCGCTGGTCCAGCCCCGTTGCAGCTCGGGGGCAACCCGTGCCATCAGGGCCACCGGACTGAGCAGCTGAATGATCCAGTAGCGCAGGGCAGGATCCTGCAAGGCGCGGGAGCGCTCGTCCTGCAGCAGGAAGTAGCAGCCCGATTCCAGCTCCGACTCGCCGCGCATGGTGCCAAGCTCGGGGCTGTCGCGCCCCAGCTGCAGGTGGCTCTCCAGCCGCTCCGCCAGCTCCGGCAACATCCAGATGTCGATCTCGTCGAGCAGGGCGCGCAGGCCGAAATAGTCGTCAAAGGCGGCGAGGCGCAGCTGCAGCGGGTCGTTGGCGATCACCCGATAGGGGCCGGTGCCCACCGGTTGCAGGGCAAAGCCCGCCTCCCCCTTGAGCTCACGCGGCAAAATGGCCGCCACCGGCTCGGCCAGCAGGTCGGGCAGCAGAGGATCCGGGCTGTCGAGATAGAGATCCAGGGTTCGCGGCCAGGGGCTCTCCAGCCGAGCCAGATGGGCGAACAGCGGGCGATCCCGCAGGGCCAGCAGACTCTCCATCACATCATCCACCACCAGCTCTCGACCGTGGTGAAAGCGCACCGCCGGGCGCAGGTAGAAACGCCAGTGGCAGAGGCCGACCTGTTCCCAGTGATGAGCCAGATCGCCCTCGATTTCCCCATTTTCCTCATTTCGCCGGGTAAGGCCGTTGAAGATCTGGCGACTGAGATGCACTTCAGAGCGGCGCATCGGGCCGGTAGGCAGCAGCTGCGGCAGCGGCCGATAGTAGGGCACCCGCAGGATCTGGCGGCCCTCGCGGGTGGCCTGACCCAACTGCTCGAGCAGCAACGGAGTGAGCAGATCGAGGCGATCTTCGGCCAGCCGCACCGCCTGCGCCAGCTGGCCCTGACTGAGCAGATCCCGCAAGCGGCGCCGGGTCAGGCTCTCCTGACTGTCGAGCAGGGTGAGCCGGGAGCGCCGACCCCGCCCAGCTTCCGCCGTCCAGTTGAGCCAGCCCTGATCCTGCATACGGCGCAACAACAGGCGAGCATTGCGCGGGGTGCAGCAGAGCAGCTCCGCCACCTCGGCGAGACTGATCTCCCGCTCGTCGCTGCCAAGCAGCTGGGCGAGTCGTTGAAATTGCTGATAGAGGCGACCGGTCGGCATAAAAGAGGAAATCCTGTTGCTGTAAGTCATCAGTTTTTACTTCCGCATTTTAACTCAATACTGACGATGACGCTGAGCAACATCATAAGGAGTCTCATCATGAGCCATCACATCGAGCCAAAACCGAACCGGATCCAGCAGATCCTGCGCCGTTACTTCAAGCGGATCCTGCCACGCCCGCTGCCGTTTATCGAAGATCCCATGCAGCAGCTCAACCGCCTGATGCAGTGGGATATGAACCAGATCGATGACAAGGAGTATCGCCGCCGCCTCTGAGTGCGAGCCGTGCCAGCCACTCGGGACGGACATCCCCTGCGGGAGCAATTGCTTTGCCGGATCTTGCTGTTTACATCGGCCATGGGCCTGATAGATTGGACGTCTATCCATCTATAACTGCCATAAGCAACATCCAACAAGGAGTGTGTGATGAAAGATGCGACCCTGGCCCTGCACCACGGCTTTTCCAACGACCCCACCACCAAGGCCGTCGCCGTGCCTATCTACCAGACGGTGGCCTACGAATTCGAGAGCGCCCAGCACGGGGCGGATCTGTTCAATCTGGCGGTGCCGGGCAACATCTACACCCGCATCATGAACCCCACCAACGATGTGCTGGAGCAACGGATGGCCGCGCTGGAAGGGGGTATCGCCGCGCTGGTGGTCTCGGCAGGTTCCGCCGCCATCACCTACGCCATTCAGGCGCTGACCGCCGCCGGTGACAACATCGTTTCCACGCCCCAGCTCTATGGTGGCACCTACACCCTGTTCGCCCACATGCTGCCGAGTTTCGGGGTCGAGGTGCGCTTCGCCAAGGATGACAGCGCCGAGGCCATCGCTGCCCTCATCGACGACAAGACCAAGGCGGTCTACTGCGAGAGCATCGGCAACCCGGCGGGCAACATCGTCGATCTGGCCGCGCTGGCCAAGGCAGCCCACGCCCGCGGCGTGCCGCTCATCGTCGACAACACGGTCGCCACCCCGGTGCTGTGCAAACCCATCGAGCACGGCGCTGACATCGTCGTCCACAGCCTCACCAAATATGTCGGCGGCCACGGCAACTCGCTGGGTGGCGTCATCGTCGACTCGGGCAAGTTCCCCTGGGCGGATCACGCCGAACGCTTCCCCCAGCTGACCAAACCCGAGCCCTCCTACCACGGGGTGGTCTATACCGAAGCCTTTGGCCCGGCCGCCTTTATCGGGCGGGTACGCACCGTGCCGCTGCGCAATACCGGCGCAGCACTGGCGCCGATGAACGCCTTCCTGCTGTTGCAGGGGTTGGAGACCCTCAGCCTGCGCATGGAGCGCCACGTCGACAACGCCCTGCGGGTCGCCAACCACCTCAAGCATCACCCCAAGGTAGCCTGGGTCAGCTACGCCGGTCTGCCGGGTCACCCGCACTATCTACTGGCAGAGAAGTACATGGCCGGTCGCCCCTCGGCCATTCTCTCGTTCGGTCTGAAGGATGGTTATGAAGCAGGCGTGCGCTTCTACGATGCGCTCAAGATCTTCAAGCGACTGGTCAATATCGGTGATGCCAAGTCGCTGGCCTGCCACCCCGCCTCCACCACTCATCGCCAGCTGAGCGAAGAAGAGCAGGCCAAGGCTGGCGTAAAACCCGAGATGATCCGGCTGTCGGTCGGGATCGAGGCGATCGAGGACATTCTGGCGGATCTGGATCAGGCGCTGGAGGCCTGAGTCAGTCAACGAGGGAGCGGGCATCAGCCCGCTCTCTTTTTACTGCCGGTGAACCACGCCCCTCGCCCGCTCGTATACCCCACCCTGCCACCAAATCGAGGTCGTTATGATAGTCCTGCACCACCTGAACAAATCCCGCTCCCAACGCATCATCTGGCTGCTCGAAGAGCTGGGCCAGCCCTATGAGATCAAAGCTTACCAGCGCGATGCCACCACCTTTCTGGCACCGCCCGAGCTCAAAGCCATTCACCCCCTCGGCAAGTCCCCGGTCATCGAGTTCGACGGCCGCGTGCTGGCGGAATCGGGTGCCATCACCGAGTACCTGATTGCGCGCTACGCCGCCGAACGGCTGGCTCCGGCACCAGATAGCCCCGACTATCCCGAATATCTGCAGTGGCTCCACTTCGCCGAGAGCTCGGGCATCTTGCCGCTGCTGCTCGACATGTTCGTGCGCAAGGATGGCAGCCCGATGCGCTTCCTGCCGGACTATGCCAAGGCGGAGTGTGCCAAGGTGCTGGGCTACCTCAATGAGGTACTGGCAAATCGCCACTATCTGGTGGGGGATCGCCTCTCCGGCGCCGACATCATGAACTCCTTCCTGGTTGATCTGCTGGCGCAAAGTGGCAAGCTGAGCCACTTCCCGCACCTGCAAGCCTACTGGCAGCGACTCAATACCCATCCGGCCCGCCAGAAGGCAGTGGAACTGGAGCGCGAGCTGGATCAGCGCCCCTGACCCGAACCACCACCATGCAAAACGCCCCGACTGTCGGGGCGCTTTTGTTATGGGTGCAAAGGCCGGTTTACTTGGTCAGCGGTACCTTGTCGCGGCGCGACTTCCACCACCAGCGCAGCCGAATTTGGGAGATCAGCATCCCCGCCAGCATCAGCGAGCAGCCTGCCACCGTCTGCTCATCCAGCGTTTCGCCCAGCAGCAACACGCCTCCGACGGCGGCAAATACCGTCTCCAGACTGAGAATGATGGCGGCATGGGCCGGATGGGCGCCGCGCTGCCCCAGCACTTGCAGGGTATAGCCGACCCCGACCGAGACCAGCCCGGCGTAGAGCAGCGCCTGCCAGCCAGCAACAGCCCCGGCCACCGTTGGCGTCTCGATGATGAAGGCGGTAACGAGACTGAGCAGACCGCACACCACAAACTGCACGCAAGCCAGCTTGATGGGGGCCACCCGGTTGGAGTAGTGATCCAGCAGCAGCAGATGGATCGCCCAGAACAGCGCCCCGATCACCTGCAGCAGATCGCCAAAGCCGATGGAAAAGTCATCGGTCACGCTCAGCACATAGAGACCAGCCAGCGCGATAAGCGCGCCAATCCAGGTGTTGGTACCGGTCTTGTGGCGCAGCAGCAAACCCAGCACAGGCACCAGAATGATGTAGAGCCCGGTGATAAAACCCGCCTTGGCGGCTGTGGTGTAGAGCAGCCCCACCTGTTGCAGGGAGGCGGCGCAGAACAGCACCAGTCCGGCCAGCACACCACCGGTCAGCAGTTGGCGATGATCGCCCGTGACGGCAACAGGTTGTCGGGATTTGAGCCACCAGAGCAGCGGCAGCAGAGAGAAGGCGCCGAGCAGAAAGCGCAGGCCGTTGAAGGTGTATGGCCCCATATGATCCATCCCGAGACGCTGGGCGACAAAGCCCATGCCCCAGATGGTGGCAGCCATCAGCAACATCAGATTGGAACGCATGATGATTCATCCTTAAATCAGCGTTTTGCGGGTTATCTGATCCAAGATACCCGTCTCCCCACCCTCTTGTCTTTATGGCAGTGGATGTTTTACCAGCAAGGCGAAGAGCAGTACCAGCAGCATGTTGCCACGCAGGATCCAGATCACCCGGAATTGCTGCTGGATGGAGATCATCGGCGCCCGCCCCAGCCGCAGGGAGCGGCGCCAACGGTAGAAGAGGCGGCTGGGGTAATCGAGCGATCCCACGATCACCAGAAAGAGCAGGGTCTGCATGCCGTGAGCCGGGTGGGCAAAGAGAGCCGCCAGCGAGCCGGCATGTTCGAGCGCCAGCAGACAGCCGGTGGCAAAGATGCCGAACAGGGCCAGTGCCGAGACCCCGTCCACCACCAACAGACGGCGCACCCGCACCATGTTGAGCCCGCGGCGGAAAATGAGGTATTCGATGCACAGGGCGAGCAGCAGCAGAATAATGCTGCCGTCATGGAGATGGCAGAGCAGAGAATGATTGAGCATCAGCAAATTCTCACATCCTGCCTTTAGACGAGCCGAACGCCATCATATATGCTGGTCTCACTCGAGCTGAAAAGGATCTCTTCATGCCCCGCGGTACGTCCAGGAATACGTGGTCATTAATCTCCCGCATGCGGTTGGGCCTCCTCCTGCTCTTTATCCCTGTTTTGCTGCTGGGCAGCATCTACTACCTGCATATGGAGCGCACCCTGCGCAACGAGCAGGAACAAAACCTGGTGGCCCGCAATACCCAATATCTCCACACCCTGCTCGAACCCTATCTGGAGACGCTCAAACGCCAGTTTACGCTGATTTACCAGCAGGTAAATTATCAGGACTTCATTGAGCCGACCATTCGCAACGGCGAGCACTATCTGCAGTCGTGGCGGGCCTACCACAAGGTGATGGAGCTCGACTATGTCTATGTCGGCACCGAGTATCGCAAGATGCTGATCCACCCCGCATGGCAGGCTGACGAAAGGTTCGATCCCCGGGTTCGCCCCTGGTACAAACTGGCAGCCAGCCATCCCGGCCAGATTGTCTTTACCGATCCCTACTACGACTACACCCTCGGCACCCTCACCATGGCTCTGGCCCGGGTCATTCTGACCCCGGACGGCAAACGGGTCGGTGTACTCTCCCTCGACACCCAGCTCACCCCCCTTGCCAGCTGGCTCAACAACAAAGGCGGTGCGGATTATCATGACGGGCGGGGTTACCAGATGCTGGTCAACCACGAAGGTCTGGTGCTGGCCCACCCGGACCGCGCCCGCGTCTTCAAACCGCTGGCCGACCCCACATGGCTGGCTCGGATGAAGGGCGATCAGGGCTTCTTCCTCGATGAGGCAAGCGGCCAGATGGTCGCCTACAACCGCATTCCCGAGCAGCGCTGGATCCTGCTCAGCGTCGAGCCTACCGCCAGCATGGAACGGGTGATCGACAGCGTCTCCGTCAACGTGCAGCTGATGATCGGCGTTGCCTGCGTACTCTATCTGCTGCTCGCCATGCTCTGGTCACGCTACTTCCGCCGTATGCTGGGCGAGATCACCCTGCTGATCCGGGCCAGCCGCTCCGGCGGTATCGCCTACAACGGCCGCCGCATGCTGGAGTTGGCCAAGGTCTACGAAGAGATGGATGCCGCCAGCCAGGACTTCGCCCAGATCCGGCTGCAAGCCAATCAGGACAAGCTCACCGGCCTCTATAACCGCCGCTTCTTTGACGAGTGCCTGCAACAGCAGATCAAGCAGGGCCAACCCTTCGGGCTGGTGATGTTCGATCTCGACAACTTCAAGCGGGTCAACGACACCTTCGGCCACCAGACCGGTGACGTGGTGCTCAAGCGGGTGGGTAAACTCGGCATGCGGCTGTTCCACGACTGGGGCTGGTTCTGCCGCTACGGTGGCGAGGAGCTGGTGCTCATCTTCCGCTACGGCGAGGATCAACCCATGCTCCCCTCCCTGCTGGAGACCTTCCGGATCGGGGTGGAGCAGCTGGAGTGGCGCGAGGTGGATCTCACCATCACCATCAGTGGTGGCGTCGCCTTCAGCAAACAAGGCATGTCGGGCAAAGACCTGATTGAGCTGGCAGACAACGCCGTTTATCGCGCCAAGCGGGAGGGGAAAAACCGCATCTGTTTCCCGCAAAACGGCGAGCAGACAGCACTGCCGGATGAACCGCGTCCCGCGGACAAGGCATCTGACGAGGAGCCGCTACGCGCCAACGAGGCATGACAGCCAACAGCAGCACTCAGATAAAAAGAGAGAGGCCTCTCTCTTTTTTCATCGCCACTTTTTCATCGCCACCATCCGGTGTTCAAAGCTGCCACTCCAGCACGGGCCAGCCCAGCTCTTCGGCCTGCTGACGCAGTGCAGGCGCTGGATTGACCCCGTGGGGATGGGTTACCGCCCGCAGCATGGGCAGATCGTTGTGGGAGTCGCTGTAGCCAAAGCTCCCCTGCCAGAGCTGCTCCCGCCCGGCAAAGAGCTGGTTGATGCGGGCCACCTTGCCCTCGCGAAAACTGAGGGTGCCGCGGGTCTGGCCGGTCAGCATGCCGGACTCTTCATCGAGCAGGATGGCCACACAGTGATCCATCCCCAGCATCCGCGCCATGGGGGCCACCAGATGTTCGCCGGAGGCGGAGATGAGCACCAGCTCGTCGCCACGCTGGCGGTGCCACTCGATACGTGCCAACCCCTCGGGGTAGATGCGCTCGCACAGCACCTGCTCGGCAAAGCGGCTACAGAGCGAGTCGAGCCACTGGCGCGTCTTGCCCGCCAGCGGTTGCAGGGTGAAGGCCATGTACTGGTGCATGTCCATCTTGCCCTGATGGTAGAGGGACATCATCCCCTGCTCCTCGGCGATCATGCCCGCCGGGGCCAGCTCCTCGGCCACCATGTACTCCAGCCAGAGGCTGGCGGAATCCCCGGCAATCAGGGTTTCGTCCAGATCAAACAGTGCCAGTGCCATGGGCGCTCCTCGCAGTGAAAATGGAAATGAAATGCAGCCTCATGCTACCTCACAGAGTTGATCCCGGGCCACCACCAGCGTCACGGCGCGCCCCACCGGCAGCAGCTCGCGGGCCGAGCGGTTGAGGCAATCTACCGTCAGCACGCCTGCCTCACAGGTCACCTGATAGCGGATGACGTTGCCGAGCAGCTGTTGCCCGCTGATCACCCCCGGCAGGTTCGGTTCCTCGCTGTGAGCGCCAGCGGGCAGCAGAGAGAGGGACTCGGGTCGCAGCGCCAGCTTGCCCTGAAAACGGGGGCCAAACAGCGACTTGCCCTGCTCTGCGCCAAGCAGGTTGTAGTTGCCGATAAAGCTAGCCACAAACTCGCTGGCGGGACGGGTGTAGATCTCCTCCGGCGTGCCGCTCTGGACGATGGATCCCTTGTTCATCAGGAAGATCCTGTCCGACATGGTAAGCGCCTCCTCCTGATCGTGGGTGACGAAGATGGTGGTGAGCTCAAGGCGCTGCTGGATCTCGCGGATCTGCTGGCGCAGGCTGCGGCGGATGCGGGCATCCAGCGCCGAGAGCGGCTCATCCAGCAGCAGGATCCGCGGCTGCACCACCAGAGCCCGGGCCAGCGCCACCCGCTGACGCTGGCCACCGGAGAGCTCGGCCGGATAGCGGCGCTCGAAGCCGGTCAGCTCCACCAACCCCAGCGCCTCCTGCACGCTGGCGGCGAGATCCCGTCCCGGCTGGGGCTTCATCTTGAGGCCGAAGGCAACGTTGTCCCACACCGTCATGTTGGGGAAGAGCGCATAGCTCTGGAACACCATGCCGATGCCCCGCTTCTGGGGTTCCTGCCAGGTGATCTCCTCACCGGCCACCCGCACCTGACCGCCATCCACCGGGGTGAGCCCCGCCAGCGCCCGCAGCAGGGTGGATTTGCCACAGCCGGAGGGGCCGAGCAGGGTCACCAGCTCCCCCTTGCGGATGCCGAATTCGATCCCCTCGAACACTTTGGTGTCGCCGTAGGATTTGTGCAGTTGATTCACTTCTAGATGGAACATGTTGATTCACCGATGAAATCTGTTGGCCGCCCAGGTGAGCAGCAGGGTCAGCAGGAAGTAGCTCATCACCAGCGCGCTGGTGAAGTGGCCCGAGGTGGCGCGCATGTTGTAGAGGTAGACCTGCAGGGTCTCGTAACGGGTGCCCACCAGCATGTTGGCAAACACGAACTCGCCGAGCAGGAAGGAGAGGGAGAGAAACAGCGCCGCCAGCAGCCCCTTGCGCAGACAGGGGATCACCACCAGCAGGAAGGCACGACGACTACTTGCCCCCAGCAGGTGGGCGGCATCCATCAGATCTTTCAGCGGTACCCCTTGCAGGCTGTTGGCCAGCGCCCGGTACATAAAGGGGAGCACCACGGTGAACCAGGTGCCGATCAGGATCCACGGCGTGCCGATGATGGGCAGAACGCCGTCGGCATAGATCTGCAGCAGCCCGACTGAGGAGACCACTGGCGGCACCGCGAAGGGGAGCAGGATCAGCAGGTTCATCCAGGGATCCAGCTTTGGGAAGTAGTAGGCCACCACCAGCACGGTCGGTACAAGCACCAGGGTCCCCAGCAGCAGGGTGGCGAAGCAGACCAGGAGGCTGCGGCCAAACGCCGCGAGAAAGCGCGGGTCGCCCCACAGCTTGAGATACCAGTCGAGGGTGAAGCCGTCCGGCAGCAGGGTCGCCCCCCAGCGGGTGGAGATGGAGTAGATAAAGGTGGCCAGCAGCGGCAGCAGCAGGGTGGCGACCAGCCCACCCAGCACCCACTTGGGCCAGCGCGGCGTCAAATCATGCATGGGATTGCCCCTTGTTCACATAGCTCTTTTTCAGCAGCCACTGGTTGGCGGCCGTCACCACTCCCAGCAGCACCATCAGGATCACCGCCAGCGCCGCCGCCATATTGGGCTCGAGGAAGATGTCGCCGGAGACCAGACTGGCCACCCGGATGGTCACCAGATTGAAGTTGCCGGTAGTGAGGGCGTAGGCGGAGGCATAGGCCCCCACCGCGTTGGCAAACAGAATGATCAGGGTGCCGAGCAGCGCAGGCGTCAGCACCGGCAGTGCCACGTGCCACACATACTGCCCCTTGCTCGCCCCCAGCAACGCGGCCGCCTGTGGCCACTCATCCTGCAGCGCATCGAACGCCGGGTAGAGCAGCAGCAGGGCGAGCGGGATCTGGAAGTAGGTGTAGATGAGGATAAGGCCGCTGCCCGAGTAGAGGTTGAAGCCGTCGATAAGGCCCCAGGATTTCAGCAGCAGGGTCATCGCGCCGTTGATGCCGAGAATGATGATAAAGGCGAACGCCAGCGGCACCCCGCTGAAGTTGCCGGTCATGGTGACGAAGGCCAGCAGCACCCGCTTGACCCGCTCGCCGCTGTGGCGCAGCGCCGCCGCCCCGAGGGTGCCGATGGCAAGCCCCGCCAGACTGGCGATACCGGCGATGCGCAGCGAGTTGCCGAACGATTGCAGGTAGAAGGGGGAGCTCAAAATCTCCCGGTAGTAGTCGAGGCCCCAGCCATCCGGGGTCTGGAAACTGCCCACCAGCACCCACACCATGGGGGCGAGCTGGAACAGGATCATCAAGAGGATAAAGGGCAGCAGCACCAGCGCGGGCAACCAGTGGCGGCGCACCTTCTGCTTGGTTGCCACGGGTTGATCCACGAGGATCTCGGTGGTTGCAGGCATCATCAGTGCACCTCACGCATAAAGGCGGCCTTGAGCAGCGGTGGCGCTGCCGGCTTGTCGTGGGAAATGCCCAGCAGATCGGCCATCAGGGCGCAGAGCTGGGTCTGGGCGATCACCACCCCATCCGGCCAGCGTTCGACGAAGGCATCGCCAAACAGCCAGAGCGGCACAGTGCGCTCTTCAGGCAGGGTGCCGCCGTGGCTCAGGTCGTTGTTCATGCCGTGATCCGAGGTGACCACCACCTGATACCCCTCCGCCAGCCACTGGGGCAGCAAATCGGCCAGCAGGCTGTCCATCCGGCGCGCCTGATTGCGGTACTGGCGGGAGTCGAAGCCAAACTTGTGGCCCGCATCGTCCACTCCCATCGGGTGGATCAGCAGAAAATCGGGATCGTACTGGCTGCGCAGCCACTCGCCATCCATCAGCAGATGGCTGTCGGGATAGTTGTCATCCCAGTAGAAACAGCCGTGCTGGATCGGCAGCTGCTCATCGTGGGTAAAGCGATCGCGGGCTGCCAGCCAGGGGCTCTTGTTGTAAAGCTCGCTCACCCAGTAGTAAGCCGCCGCTGCGGTGCGTTTACCCGCGGCGCGGGCCAGATGGAAGATGGAGTCATGCAGACTGAGACGGCTCACCCCGTTGTGGGTGATGCCGCTCGCCACCGGCGGTACGCCGGTCAGGATGCACTCGTAGAGAGGCCGGGAGAGGGATGGCAGGGCGCAGCTGAGGGTCGTATAGAGGCCGCGCTCCGCCTCCACCATGCCTGCGAGGTAGCCCATCCCATGGGCTACCCCGGCAGAGAGGCCATCCACAAGTACCACTATCACCTTGTGTTGCACTGGCCGCTCCTTACTGCATGTAGATCATGACATTCTCTTGCCACTGACGCGGCAGGGCCTTGGAGCTCTGCTCCCAGGCGGCGTGATCCTGCACCGGCTTGGCCTTGGCATACTGCTCGGCTGGCAGCAGCTTGGCCTTCACGTCATCCGGCAGCGCAACGTTGCTGCGGATCGGGCGGGCATAGCCGCGCGCCAGGTTGATCTGACCGGCATCGGAGAGGATGTATTCCCTCGCCAGCTTGGCGGCGTTGGGGTTCTTGGCCCACTTGTTGATGATGGTGGTGTAACCGGCGATGACGGAGCCGTCGCTCGGGATCACGACCTCAAACTTCTTGGGGTCGATCTGGTCGCGGTAGTTGAGGGCGTTGAAGTCCCACAGCACCCCCACTTCCACCTCGCCCTTCTCGATGTTGGCGATGGTCGGGTCGTTCAGCGACAGACGACCCTGCTGGGCCAGCTTGCCGAACAGCTCCAGCGCAGGCTTGAGATTTTTCTCGCTGCCACCGGTGGCATAGGCCGCCGCCAGCACGCCGTTGTTGGCTTGGGAGGCAACGCCCACATCACCCAGGGTCACCTTGTAGTTGCCGCCCAGCAGCGACTGCCAGCTGGTGGGTGCGGCCTTGACCAGATCCTTGTTGATCAGGAAGGCGATGGTGCCGGTATAGGCCAGCATCCAGTGACCGTCCGCATCCTTGGCCCAGTTGGGAATGTCAGCCCAGGTGGAAGGCTTGTAGGGCTGGGTGACCCCCTGCTTGACCGCCACCGGGCCGAAGGCGCCGCCCACGTCGCCGATATCGGCGGTGGCATTGGCCTTCTCGGCGGCGAACTTGGCGATCTCCTGCGCCGAGCTCATGTCGGTATCCTGATGCTTGATGCCGTAGATGTTGCCCAGCTGCTGCCAGGTATCCTTCCAGTTGGCCCAGCTGTCGGGCATGCCGATACTGCTGAGTTGCCCTTCGCCGCGAGCGGCCTTCTCAAGATCCGCGATGTTCTCGGCGGCAAACAGTGGCTGACTGATGGCCACCAGAGCCAGTGCACTTGCGATCACGCTTTTCATCATCCCATCCCTCTGGACTAGGTCAGTTAAGGTTCGAGAGGGATGCTAGAGGGGAAATATGACGGTCGCGGGGCGCTTTGATGGCAGTTTGATGACAATTGCCCTGTCATGTCGCTGTCATCCACAGCGGTTACAACTCTGAACCCAAGTGAAGCTGGACTACTCCAGCAAGGGCTGAACCAACAAGGGCTAAGCCAGCCCGCGCAGCCAGAATGAGCGACAGGGACATGAGCGTGATTGAACCGAGATTGAGCGAACGGGTAGCGGCAGATGGCCGCGCCTCCAAGTGTGAACAGATTTGCCAGACCCTGCGCCGCTATATCGGCAGCGGCCAGCTGGCGGCGGGGCAGCAGCTGCCCGCCGAGCGGGCCCTGAGCGAGCGCTTCGCCACCACCCGCATCACCATCAAGGAGGCGCTCTCCAGCCTCGAAGCGGATGGCCTTATCTACCGGGCCGAGCGGCGCGGCTGGTTCGTGGCGCCGCCCCGCCTCACCTACGATCCCGCCATCCACACCCACTTTCACCAGTGGATCGGCGAGCAGCAGCGCACCGCCGAGACCCGGGTGCTGGCCCACGGTAGCGAACTTGCCAGCAGCGAGCTGTGCCGCTGGATGGGGCTGGATCCCTTCACTCCACTTTATGAAATTCGCCGCCTGCGCCTGATCGACGGCCGCCCGGTGCTCCACGTCAGCCACCATCTGCTGGCCAGCCGCTTTCCCGATATCGCCAGCGCACCGCTGGCCAGCTCCCTCACCGAGCTCTATCAGCAGCGCTATGGCATAGGCCAGGGCGGCGCGAGTCTCGAGATCACCCCCTCGGCGGCGCGCGGCGCCATCGCCCGCGCCCTCAATCTGGCGGAGGGGAGCGCGGTGCTGCGGCTGGTGCGGGTCAACTATGACGAGCGGGGCGCTCTGGTGGATTGCGATATCGAACACTGGCGACCCGATGCCATCCGCATCTGCCTCGATACCCGGGCGTTGCAACCCATCATCGCCAAAGCGCAGCCCGTTCAACTGGCAGAGTAGCCACGCTCAGGCTCACGAGCAGACGCGGATCCCGCAGGATCCACCGGGATCAGTTGTCGATATTGGGGATCATGTCGTCAAAGCTCTGATAGCCGCAGTCGGCCAGTTGTAGCGACATGGTATAGGTCTTGCGGTGCTCCTGCGGGCCGATGGCGGGGCGGTTGAGTTTGAGCTCCTGATGCCAGTACTCCTTCATCCGCTCGATCAGCCCCATCGCCTCGCTCTCGTTGAGATGGAGCTGGCAGAGCGCCAGATAGTTGTTCGACTTGTGCATGTTCTCCACCAGATACTCCCCCAGCATCGACATCGCCTGCCGCGCCTGCTGGCGGGCGAAGCGGCTGTGCTGCTCGAAGCTGATCCGCTCGCTGATCAGGAAGTGGTAGCTGTTGTCGATGCCGAGCTGCAGGATGCCGAGCTTCTCCAGCTTGCGCAGATAGAGGTAGCAGGAGGCATCGGTCAGGCCGTACTCCCGCTTGAGATCGATTAACGTCTTGTCGCGCCAGAAGATATTGGCGAGGAAGGCGTAGAGGCCCGGCTCATTGTGAAACGCCTCGTCCTGCTCCTGAGTGAAGACGGCGCGCCGACTCTGGGCATCCTGAGTGCGCTCCAGCAGCTCCTCGAACGAGAGCCCCACCAGATGGCAGATCTCCAGCAGGGTATCGAACGGCAGGGAGGGCTTGTTCATCATCCGCTTGATGGTGGCAATGGAGACCCCCATCGCCTCCGCCAGCGTCTGATAGCGGATCCCCTTGTCGGTCAGGGTCTTCTTCAGGGTATCGAGGATCTGGGTGGCCAGGGTCTGGCTGTAGCTCACGGGACTCATCCTTGTAGTTGCATCGTGACTGCATGGTTATGCCGCAGCGGGGTCGCCTCTATTTTTACCGTCAAGGCTCAGATATTGACACCAAAAAGATTGTGGTCGCTCGTAAACGGCTGAAATGACGTCAAGGCCTGACCAGTTCCGGCCAGCGGTCGCAAAATCTGATACCTGCCAGCGCATATCCTTGAACCGGAAAACATTTTGCTAGTGCTGCATAGCTCATCACGCATACTTTTGTCGTATCGAATTCAAGACCCTTCCTGGTTTAGAAATCGATTGTTTGCTTCCAAATTTGTATCTTTAAACCGCAAGGTTTTTCCTTTTTCCTGATCTTGAGCGGCGCTTGCAAAAGCACCGCTCTACTCTTTTTTGCGCCATGAAAAACGCCTGCCACAGGGCAGGCGTCAGCGCAATGCAACCCAATCAGATATAGCGGATGGCCGTCAGTGCCATCACCACCGCCATGCTCGCCATCATGGGCACGAAGGTGCGCTTCACCACATCCACCGGGCTCAGGTTGGCGATGCCGGAGACAGTGATGATCACCCCCGCCACCGGCGAGATGGTGCGGCCAATGCCGGCGGCGAACAGGATCGGCACCAGCAGCAACAGCGGGTTGATGTCGAACTGGCTGGAGACCAGCGGCACGATCGGAATAAAGGCCATCACAGGGGCGTTGCCCGAGCCGGTGATAAAGGCGGTCAGCAGGATAAAGAGCGAGAAGACCAGCGACAGCCCGAGCGGGTTGAGCTCGAACGACTTGGCCAGATCGATCAGCTGGGTGATGGCGCCGATATTGGTGAGACCGGCGGAGAAGAACTCGGCCGCCAGCATCAGGGTCAGCACGCTGCCGAAGATCATCCCGGTACCGGTCAGCCAGGCCTCGAAGTTGGCGAACGCCTTGTTGAGGGAGCGGTAGCGCAGCGCCTCGATGATGATGCAGAGGGTCATGGTGGACATCATGGCCACCGGAATGGTCATCTTGATGGCGCTGACAAACAGCTCGGAGAAGCCGAACAGAAAGACGAAGGGGATCACCGGCAGCAGGGCGTAGTAGCCCGGGGTGTTCTCGTGTTTTGCCTCCAGCTCGTGCAGATACTTGCCCCGCTCGGCGGCGGTGTCATGGCCATCCTTGCGGTCGCAATAGCGCTGCCACGCGATATTGACGAAGGGAATGATCACCAGCAGCGCGATCTGGAACAGCAGCTGATGGTTCACCACGAACGGCATCACCTCGATATTGATCGCCTTGGCACCGATCACCGCATTGATCTGGCCGGGGCCAAACTCCCATGCGGTGGGGATAACGATGGTGGCTACCGCCGTCTTGGCGCTGATCCCGGCGTTGCGCAGCAGCGGATAGAGGGTGCCCATCAGCAGCAGGGAGAGCGAGGTCGCCCCGGTGATAAAGACATAGAGGATGGAGACCAGCAGCAGGATGATCGCCAGCAGCACATAGGGGTTCTTCAGCGCCATGATGGGGCGGGAAGTGGCCTTCACCAGCGCCGCCGAGGCACCGATCTGGTTGAGGTAGGTGGCTACCCCGGCGATCGCCACCAGAGTCAAACCGGTGGAAGCGAGGCGGGAGTTGGTCACCATGGCGAACTTCTCCCACAGATCGAAGAACCAGAAGCCCTGACTGTTCTCGGCGGGCAGGATCGGATTGATCCCCGCCCACTGGGCATACGCCAACAGCACCAGACCCGCGGTCAGCAAGGTCGCCTGCGGATTGAACCGCTTGAGCATGGCGTAGGCGACCAGCCCCACCACCACCAGAATCAATATTGTCGACATATTCCTTATCCTTGTTGCAGCACCCGTGACGACCCAATTACATTTGAT